>NZ_BAWW01000025.1 GCF_000875975.1 Parachlamydia acanthamoebae
GGGAAGAAGTCTTTAACGTGAAATACACAGCTTAATTTTTAAAAAATTGGATGCGCTATTAGATGCTCAAAACACAACATTTGACAATATCTCCACCAGTAGATCAATAGAGCCTAAATGTAAATATTAACACCTCCGATTACACATCGGAATCGCTAATCCATTTTCTTAAGCGAAAGAAAAACAAGATAACATTTTTTAAAGGATCCAACCAAGCCCTCCAAGACGTTGAAAAAACGATCGAACACACTAGCGTTTCTGTATTACTGCAACTTTGTATGACAAGATTATATTTAGGAGAAAAATGGACGACTATGTAAAAAAAGTAGAATAGAGAGAAAGAGAAGAACGAGAGCTTGCTATGGCAAAATAAAAAATCAAACTACAGCTTCCCTATTGGTTTCAAACTGGCAAAAATCTATGTATATATGGGCAAAACTCTCAAGGATATGTTGTCGGTGATTCTGAAACAATCTACTTGAGAAGACGATATGCATTTCTAGCTGTTCCTGTAGGGGCTAAAATGTAACGAAGATCCAAAATTATTAAAATATACATACCATCAATTACATTCTGGACTGAGCGAGATAAGATGATAATCGTAATTAATCATATCTTTGCCAAGCAAATAATTTGATCATGATCATTAATATCAATAGCTTCTAATAGACTGTAATTGAGATTTTTATCGATTAACTCATTTAAATCTACCATTCCGCTCTGTTTTGTCCAGATAAACGCTCTTCTGGAACCATATCCCAATCGTAAAAATCATTTACATCTCTATTCCCACTGATTCCAACAACATCTCCATTCCTATTAATTGAATAAGCAATGGAATCTTCGTCGTTTTCCAAATTTCCCAGATCAAATAATGAACCATTTTCCCATAAAAAAGCATGATATGAATATTTATTATTTTCCTTCTTAATATTTAATTCAGATAATCCAACAACTTGCTTTGAGTCATTTATGCTTGTAGCACAACTACAAAATTTATCTTCACAACCTAAATTACCGAGAGAAACTATTTTTCTCTGAGAAAACGCATACATACAATTAGGCACAAGACAGCAAAAATCAATGATTGATTTGATAAACAATTTTGGATAATGTCCAAATTATCCAATTTAAAGAGAAAATTGACATGGGTGAGTTTACAAACAAAGTGGTTGTTATCACGGGTGGCAATAGCGGTATCGGAGAAGCCATTGCAAAAAAGTTTGATCAAGAAGGCGCCAAAATTGTGATTTTTGGACGCGATCAAAATCGATTAGAGACTGTTTGCAAAGAACTAAATCAAGCTGTTTATGTGCAGGGAGATGTGCGTCTTATTCCTGATTTAGATAAGTTATTTGCCACGGCGATTCAAAACTTTGGGAAAATCGATGTTTTAGTGGCAAATGCGGGCATTTCGACCAGAAAAAAAATCGAGGAAGTCGATGAAGAACTATTTGATGAAATGGTCTCCATTAACTATAAGGGCGTTTATTTTACCGTTCAACGCTCCATTCCCCACTTAAATACAAATTCTTCCGTTATTCTCATATCTTCAGCAGCGGCTCATAAAGGTTGGCGCTTTCATAGTGTTTATTCCTCCACAAAGGCGGCTGTGAGTATGCTTGCGCGTAATTTCGCAGCAGATCTCATTGACAAAGGGATTCGTGTAAATGCTGTATCACCAGGATTTACCGATACACCAATTTTTGATGAAACGAAAGCTGTCAATCCCAAGCAATTGGAAGAATTCACAAAGGGAATTCCTTTAAAAAGATTCGCTAATTCGGAAGAGATAGCTGAATCTGTCGCCTTCTTAGCTTCTTCAAAAGCCACTTATATTGTAGGGGTTGACCTAGTTGTTGATGGAGGAGCGAGTTCCATATATCCTCTTTAGCTTTCAAATTTCCCTAACAAAAAGTTAGTTTTTACTTTTTCTATAACTTGTGATATCATGAATACTTTTTTCAATAAAAGTTGTCGTTATGCAAGTAAATGATTTATCCCTCGCCTATCATGGTATCAATTTATTCGAAAATGCTTCTTTCAGTATTCAACCTGGAGAGCGATGTGCGTTCGTCGGACGCAATGGAGCGGGTAAGTCTTCCCTTTTTCGCTTATTAACAGGCAAAGAAGTTCCTGACAAAGGAACGATCTCGAAACCCAAAAACTACATCATTGGAGTTCTCGATCAGCACATTGTCTTTACTCAACCCACATTAATCGAAGAAGCCGCATTGGGTCTACGTGAAGACGAACGAGACTATATTTATAAAGCTGAGGCCATTCTATTTGGATTGGGCTTTAAAGAAGAAGATCTCGACCGCTCTCCTAACGAATTTTCCGGAGGATATCAGCTTCGACTTCACCTTGCAAAAGTTCTCGTTGGGGAGCCAGATTGCCTATTATTGGATGAACCAACTAACTATTTGGATATTGTCTCCATCCGCTGGTTTACGAAATTCTTACAAGAATGGAAAGGCGAATTTATTTTAATTTCCCATGACCGAGAATTCTTGGATAGTATCTCCACACACACTATGGGTATCCATCGACAAAAAGTGACGAAAGTCAAAGGAAATACGCTCGATTTCTTCGAACAAATTATGCAACGAGAAGAAATCCATGAAAAAACCCGTCAAAACCTCGAAAAAAAACGGGAACATCTTCAAGGGTTTATTGATCGGTTTGGTGCAAAAGCTTCCAAAGCAACGCAAGCACAATCCAAGCAGAAATTATTAAGCCGTATTCCGGTACTTGACGACTTAAAAAAACTTCTGCAGTTAGATTTTCAATTTAATATCGCCAATTTCCCGGGCAAGAAAATGTTAGAAGCTCAATCTCTTTCGTTTTCTTACGACGCAAATGCTCCCCGCCCTTTAATTGAAGATTTTTCCTTAACGATCGAAAAAGGAGATCGTATTGCCATTATTGGGAAAAATGGACGGGGGAAATCCACGATTTTAAAACTACTGGCCGATGAACTAAATCCCGCTTCGGGGTTTACCAAACGTTCAGATAATCTTTCGATCGGCTATTTTGGCCAAACAAATATTGACCGATTACACCCGCGCCATTCGATCGAAGAAGAAATTGCAGCAGCGAATCCCAAACTTAATCTGACACAAATCAAAGCGATTTGTGGATTGATGATGTTCAGCGGAGATAAATCCCGCAAACTCAATGGCGTGCTATCGGGTGGAGAAAAAAGCCGGGTATTGATTGGCAAAATCATTGCCTCTCCTTGCAATTTATTGTTGCTTGATGAACCAACACACCACTTAGATATGGAATCCATTGAAGCTTTGATTGATGCCATTGAAGATTTTGATGGTGCTGTCATCATCGTTACACATAGTGAATTAATCCTAAAGCGCATGCAACTGGATAAAATTGTGGTCTGTCACCAAGGTAAACAAGAATTACACTTAGGGACTTACGAAGATTTCCTAGATAAGCATGGTTGGCAAGACTAAAAGATAGACGTTTTACTTTTTTTTTGTTAATTCTCCATTAATGTCTTCATGAGGTTAACAAATGAAAATATGGGCCTATTTGTTCTGCATCGCCTGCTTTTTTCTTTTTTTAGAACTAAAGTCCGTCATAGAGTTAACCACATCATCAAAAAAGATTATCGTTAACAACAAAGAAGCCGAAATTTTAACCATTTCGCAACCTGACGGAACACTGGGGATTAGAACAAACAAAAGCCTCGCTTTCGATGTAATTCTTAAAAATCGTTTACAGGTACCTACATCTATTCATTGGCATGGGTTGATCTTACCCAATAACCAAGATGGCGTTGCATTTGTCACTCAATTTCCTCTCTATCCAGGACAACTCTACCATTACAAATTTCCTCTTCTGCAGTCCGGCACATTTTGGATGCACTCCCATTTTGGTTTGCAAGAACAAAAGCTTTTGGGAGCACCCCTCATCATTTATGCACCAGAAGATGAGAAAATTGCGGATCAAGAAGTCATTCTTTTTCTCGGAGATTTCTCTTTCAAAACACCTTCAGAGATTTACAAAGAACTGCAGTGCAAAACCATATCGGGAGACATGAAAAAAAACACATCAGACATTGTAGAAGTTGAGTATGATGCTTTTTTGACCAATTACCATACGCTAGAAAGTCCAGAAGTCATAGATGTGGAAGCAAATAAAAAAATTCGGCTACGCATCATTAATGGGGCGAGCTCCACAAATTTCTTCATTTCGTTAGAAAATTTAATCGGTGCAGCCATTGCTGTCGATGGCAATCAAATTCAGCCTTTGCAAAATACACGATTTGAATTAGCTGTCGCACAACGAATCGATATTTTAGTTACAATCCCCTCACAAGGTGGATTTTTCCCCATTCTTGCCCAAGCAGAAGGGACAGACAGACAAACAGGGCTCGTTTTAGCGACAAAAAATGCAAATCCCATCAAACTACCCGAAAAAGCTTCTAAGCAAGCTGGGGCCCTGACAAATGTTCAAGAGCTTAACTTACATGCTAAATATTCTTTATCAAATCGAAAGGTGGATAATCAAGTTACAGTTGAGCTTGGGGGCAATATGGAGAAGTACATATGGACATTAAATGGTCAAACATGGCCTGAAGTGACACCCATCATCGTTGAAAAGGGACAACGCGTTGAAATGCTCTTTAAAAATAACACCTCGATGTCACATCCTATGCACTTACATGGACATGTCTTTCAAGTCACTCAAATCAATGGACAAAGTTTTAGTGGAGCTATGCGTGATACAGTTTTAATTACTCCCTATTCCACTTTGTCCATTCAATTTGATGCAGATAACCCAGGCGTATGGCCTTTGCACTGCCACATCCTTTATCATTTAGAGGCCGGTATGTTTACCATCGTCCGCTATAAAGATTTTGAACAACCTCTTTAAAGCTAACTTTAGGCTTATTTTTTAATGTTTCGAAAGAAGCCGCAGAAAAGCTGTATCCTATACCAGATAACCCATGGATAAATGTTGCAGGACGATTAAGATCGGAAGACAACTCCACAAATTCAGGTACATTGCTGACATCTGTTTTTCGCGAGCAACTCCCTGCGGAGATCATCGTCCATTTTCCGATACAATAAGCCTCGATATTTCGACACATATTTTCTAAATCATCTTTATTGGCAACCAAGTCGTTAAAATGGGCTCCCTGGCTAGCTCTAACATAAAATAATACACATGTGTCGGATATATCCCCTTTCCACATTGTCAAATGCAAATTGCTGAGATTCGCTGCAGGCAAAATACCATTCATAAGTTCAGCAAATTTTTCCTCCGAAATGGTATCTTGTCCAAAGCGTTGGGCTAATTCATGCTTATCAATGGAACATTCCCATAAAACGCTGTTGCCTGTTACTGGCACTTCACGCCATAGAGGTGTTGTACTGCTATACTTAAAAACTTGGTTATGACCAAGAGAACCGAAAAAACTCTTAATTGCAATTTTACGCATTTTTCTATCGAGTGACTCCTCCAAAACTTTGCATGGAGCCCCCGAGCCTTCCAAATAAAGTGCTTTTAGATTCGCCTGATACGTCGAAAAAATATGGGGATAGTTTTCTTCCAGATAACTTGCAATCCTCCGCGGAGTCTCTGGATAAAACTTTCCATCTTGAGGAATTTTAAGAACTTGTAAGCCACTATTTTGCTTAAGGAATGTCTCTCGCATGACTTCATCGGCGCTCGCGAACTCACAATCAATTCCCAATTCATTCCATAGTCTTTTTTTATTTTGCATTCCTTCATGATTGGGGGACCAGTAAACGCGGCCCGTTCTAGAAAAGGAGGGTTGTCCTTGGTGCGCAAGAATCCGTTTGCTCAAGGCTTCGTGATAGTCTAAAGATTCCACGACAGCCGCACAGAGCCATCTATCTTCCGCACTAATACCACGGGCATCCGTAAGCTTACGTTTGAGAAATTGCTTAGCAAAATGTCCATATAAACATGCAACTTTGAAAGGTGCATGCTTAGCTTCCTCAAAAGAAAATTTTAAATAGGAATATTCCTTCAAATTCGCAGGATTACGTTTGGGAAGCATCTTTGGGCCAAAACCTGCTAATAATTCTGGCAAGTTATAGCAAGGCCATTCACTTGGATGAACATGAGCCTGATGTCCAGACTGCAAAGATTTTGGGACAAGACCATCATTAACATAAACGACCTTTTCTTTGACCTCTTCCTCCGCTATTTTTTCTGTTTTGCGTGCAGCTTGCATCAGCGCAGGCAGTCCGCCTACAAAATAGTGAGTATCGCCAAAACTAGAATCACTCTTTGAGGCTTGCTTGATATAAACTTTAGTGTTTTCTTCCCAATCCCTTTCTAAAGGCACTGCAGGTAAGTTATTGAGTTGTGTTGTCTTCATTAAGCACTCTATTTTTTTTAATCTCGGATTGTATGGACGCAATAATTCCAAAATCCGGCTTCCTGACACATGTCGAGGAAATACTTGGGGAAGCATAATAGGAAAAAGACGGGATGAATTCTGACGTGCAGAAGTAATATTCATAAAAGCTCTCAAAAATAGATAAAATGTGGGATTTTTTTTTAGATCACAAAATACATATCAGTATTGATCATAATGATCAAACATTATTACATTTCGTAAGAATTTATTAAGATTGATATGCGGATTCTTGGAACATGAATAAATTTAAAACTATACCTGATAAAATAGTCATTATCCCTAGAATCTCAATGTTTTCAGGAAATTTCCAATTAGCTAAATGAATAAAACTTAAGCCAAATACTATTTCTAATACACTCAGTTGACCAGCTAAAGACAAAGGCAAACGCAGAGTTGCTTGATTCCACATGTAATAACCAAGCCAGGAAGAACAGACTCCAAGGAGAGCTGTTGCTAATAAAAATCCATTCGACATAATAAAATAATGATTAATCGATGTGTTAACAAAGAAGAGGCTGGATGTACATAAGAGAACGGTCCAAAGAAAAGTGGCAACACCCAATACAGTAATCCAATCGCTTGCTTTTAACGAAGAAGTGCTTTTAAGAAAATTGGCACTCCCCGCAATAAAACAAATCCATGTTGCTAGAGAGACCAAACTCCAGAAAAATCCCCAAGCATAATTTTCGATACTCACGTTCGTATCCCAGGACAATGTAGGGATATTAACAAAGATAAATCCGACTAAAATGAGCGTACATGGCACGAAAAAATCCCTTAACTTTTTTGTCTTTGTCTTCCGAATGTCAATTAAAATCATGCATACAGGTGTTAAGCCAAGCAGCAATGTAGGAATAGTAGAATTCACATAACGCATGCTTAAAACAAGGCTGCAATAATGGATGAGTGATCCAACTAACGCCAGAATTGCCCCAGCAATCCAAATTCTACGATTAAGAGAAAAAATCAGATCTCTTTTTAGACTTAACAAGATGCCAATAGAAAGCATACCATAAAAGAAACAGCGCCCTAGCATTATCTCAAAAGGGGAAAAATCTGGAAAAAGATTGGGAATTACAAATACAAGCCCCCAGCATAAACATGCTCCTATCATATAGGCTATTCCTACAATCATTTGATGACCTCCAAATAATATTAGAGAAGTGGAAATCCCTACTATATATTTAAAGATAATTTTGATACATCCTTTCGTGACAAAGAGGCGTCTTATTCGTGAATGGAAAGGAAAGAACGAGGTGGAAAGCGAGCACTAATTCGTTTTTTTAAATAGCCTGCTAACCATTTTTGTGGAAAGAAATGACTTAAAAAAATCCCCACACGATAACGCCAATCAAAAATATGAATGATCTTCTCTTTTTCGATTTGCTGCCAAATTTGCTCTGCAGCATATGCCGAAGTCATGGATAAACGTTCATCTTCAAGCTGAGAAGAAAGCTCCCCTCCTGAGGCCCGCTGAGCAAAAGATGTACTGACCATTCCAGGACACGACGCGAATACACGCACCCCATAAGGCTGTGTCTCAAAATCCAAAGATTGGGAGAAGGCATTGATAAAGGTTTTTGTTGCTGTATAGGTTGTAAAAGTAGGAAAAATTTCAAATGCGGCCGCAGAAGAGACATTTAGAATAACGCCTCTCTGCCGAGACGAAATGAGCGTGCGCGCAGCTTCTAATGTAAGTTCAAAAGGCGCGAGCAGATTCACATTTACAATTTCCATTTGCTCTGATGTTTCGTATGTTAAAGCCTCTCCATAAAGACCAAAACCTGCATTATTAACCACTAAATCAGGTTTTTCTTGATGCATTTTCTTTATTGCTAATTGACGCCCTTCTTGCGTTCCAAGATCGGCAACGAAAAAAGAAACCTCCACTTGGTGCTGTAAAGCTTGCTGCAAATGCTGCAATCGTCCCTCATTACGCCCTGTCAGCAACAATGAGATTCCTTTATTAGCCAAAAGATTGCAAAGAGCCTCTCCAATTCCTGAAGAGGCCCCCGTGATAAAAGCTTTCGTAAATTTTATGCTTGTCATGAGGTTAACATAAGTGTTCTTCCTTAGGAGCCTCTCGTTTAGGATATTTAATGCGAGAATGACTATAGGCAACCAAGGTATGCACGAGAGTTTCTTTGACTTTTGCCAATTCTTCAAACGTTAATAAACATTCATCAAATTGTCCATCATCGGCTTTTTCTCGAATAAGTCGATTCGCAAGTTCCATTAAAGACTCTTCATTGATTTGCTCCAATGAACGAGAGGCAGCCTCAACTGTATCGGCAATCATAATAATTGCGGATTCCTTGCTGCGTGGTTTTGGCCCAGCGTAACGGAATTCTTTTTCATTTACCAAACTTTTGTCACCACCCATTTTTTCAAGCTGTTTACGGTAAAAGTAATAAACTAAGGTTGTTCCATGATGCTCTTTAATCACTTCGATAAATTGCTCTGGAAGGCCCGCTTTTCGGGCAATCGCCACCCCTTCTGCAACGTGTGCCATGATCACCTGGGCAGATTCTTGTGGGGTTAACAATTGGTGAATATTCATTCCACCTTGTTGATTTTCCGTAAAATACTGGGGCGTAGCCATCTTTCCAATGTCATGATAGAGAGTGCTGACGCGGCAAAATAACCCATTTGCTCCAATGGCCAGGGCGGCAGCTTCTGCCAAATTCCCCACCACAATGGAATGTTGATAAGTTCCGGGTGCTTCAATAGTTAAACGGCGCAAGAGGTCATTATTTGGGTCCATATATTCCATTAGCGAAACATCCGTCATAATGCGGAAAGCTGACTCCAGTAATGGCAATAGACCGACCACCAAAATAGCCGTCAATAGCATAAAGATAGCCGTGCTCAATAAATCAGCTAAAAGGCCTGTACTCCAATGCGTACTTTGGTACAGATGCATCGCCAGTATGGTAATCGCACACCCCAACCAAGCCTTCCCGCACACCACAAAAATTTCTTTTCGCCGACGAAGAGAATGGGTGCTCAAAACGGCAATAATGGCCGCGATTAAATTAAGCAATAAAAAGCCCTGTCGATCGAACGCCAAAGTCATTCCAAGCACAACTGCCAAAAAACCGCTCGTAAATGTCGCTACCGCCGGACTCATCAAACTACACAATAAAATGGCCGCAAATGGAACAAACAACGGATAACGCACCGCTTCCATCAAATGGGTTTTCGTATTTAGCAGGAAGAATTCAGCCAGCTTGGCTAATCCAAACGTTAAAATGATGACTGTTACAAGAAGGAAAAGCTTTCGATTGGAAGAAAGAATATTGGGATGGTTCGCTCGAAAATAGAGGATAGAAATTCCCGTCAATAAGAGGGTCATCAAAAGGCTTCCCAATAAGGTAAGCGGGCTCCAAAGGTTACGTTGCTCACGTAAAGCATCTTTCATGGCTTGGAGAACGGCTAAATGCCGTGCATTCACTTTTTCTCCCTGATCAATAATGCGACTTCCAGCACTAATGTGGGTGTATTTATCTGGTACTTTTGCTTGAATGCGCTTGCGCAGCTCTCGTTCTGCTGCAATATCCTCTTCTAAAATCCAAAATTTTTCCTGAAAGTATTCGATCAAAAATGTAATTGTTCCATCGTGAAATTCACTTTTAGGCAATGCAATGGTTTGAAGTTTTTTCCAGATTTGAGGAGGAAGGCTAACGGGCTCTGACAAATCCGCAGGAGTATAGATCTGATAATTTTCTGCGTTGATTTCATTTTCTTTGGTTTTTTGGAGCGTCCTAGGATCCGTCAAGCGAAGCTTGATTAGAGCTTCAACAAGATTATCACCGCCTTTATAGACATCTTCAAAAGAACTTTCAGGAGCAGATTTGCGCCAGTCTTGATTAAAGATGAGAAAGTTTTCGAATTCTAAACGTCTTTCATTGATTTCTTTTTCTGAAATGCGATAGATTTTCCCTAAATCTTTAACCATTTCTTGTTTGAGAAGAATGGTCGCTTCTTCGTTGTAAAAGTCTGTATCAACTTGTGCGACGATGTAGCTAGGGGCATAGTGATTGAGGTCCAATGTTTCGATTCTCACTTCTCGAAAATGAAGAATCATAAACAAAGGGATCATAAACACTAAGCCGATCAGGAATCTTATGCCAAGATTTTTGTCAAAAAAGCCCTGCTCGCGAGAAAATTTGAGCTCGTTATAGTTCTCAAGCTCACTAGATTGATCATTCATTGAAATGTATTTTCCTTAGCCGATGAATTTCGGCTTTATTTCTACTAGACAACATTATTGAAAATAATTAAACATTTTGCCAAGTAAAATTAATTCTGTATTTATAATAATCTTCGACAACATAATAGCTCAAGTTAAGAGTTGAGTATATGTGGTATAAATCAAAATAAAGTTATAAATGCGTCAAAGAAGGCTTCACATGGGACTAAAAACAGTCTTGGTTGTTGGAGGTGCTGGATTTATTGGTTCACACGTCAATAAAATGCTGCATCAAGCAGGTTATCACACAATTGTTTTAGATAATTTAAGCACAGGCACACAATTGACCGTTACACGAGGAACCTTTCTTAAAGGCGATCTTGCAGACAGGGCATGCCTAGACTTCATTTTCTCCAGTTATCCCATCGATGCCGTCATGCATTTTGCAGCCCTTATTGATGTGGGTGAATCGATGCATTCCCCTGCTTTATACTATCGTAATAATGTCGCAAATACCCTAAATTTGCTGGAGGCGATGCATAAGCATCAGATCCCTATTTTTATCTTTTCTTCCTCTGCTGCGATATTTGGCACTCCACAAACAACTTTTATCAATGAAGAACATCCATGCCTCCCCATCAATCCATATGGAGAAACAAAATGGATAGTCGAAAAAATGTTGCGAGATTTTGAATTGGCATACGGACTTAAATCGACGTGCTTGCGTTACTTCAATGCCGCTGGGGGAGATCCTGATGGGGAAATCAAAAATTTTAAGAAAAAAGAAACAAACCTCATTCCTCTTGTCCTACGCAGCCTCAAAAAACCGGAAGGCTTTATCTCTATTTTTGGAACAGACTATCCCACACCAGATGGGACATGCATCCGGGATTACATTCACGTTTCGGATATTGGAGAAGCCCATATTTTAGCCATGCAGCAATTATTTAATGGAGCACCATCCGATGCTTATAACCTGGGTAATGGACAAGGTTTTTCAGTTCGACAAGTCATCGAAAAAGCAGAAACTGTAACAGGTTTTAATGTTCGAGTTGTGGAGGCTGATCGTAGGCCAGGAGACCCAGCGATTCTTGTTGCAAATGCCGATAAAGCTGCACAAAAATTAGGCTGGGTCCCCCGTTATCCAGACTTAGAAATCATGATTGAACATGCCTGGTTAGCTCTTAACTAGTCTCGACAAGCTTGTTCAAACTTATCAAGAGCGATGTCAATAGTATCTGTAGCTATGACTCCAGGAATTAAGTTCTTAGCTTCCTCCCAGAGGACTTCTTTAGAATCGCTTCTAAGAAGTGCTTCCACTATATTCACATTTCTTTCTTGAATGGCAAGACGTAAAGCTCTTTGACCTTGGTTATGGGCCATTAAATCCATTCCCTCATATCCGAGAAAGTCCGCAAATAGTTGGAAATTCCCTTTTTGCACAGCATAAGTTAACGCAGTTTGTTCTTCATCATCCACTTTAAAAGGCACATTGATCACTTCAAAAGCACCTTTTTTCAGCTTTTCGGCGATGGCAATATTTTTTCCGTCGAACCCAGTAAGATCTGGATCAGATTCCACATAAAGCTCAAGGACATGACTCTGCTTACCTTCTTTTTGATAGCTTAGTAGCTTTTTCTCCAACAGATAATCGATGCACTTTTCACTACCAACATTAAATAAAGATCGCCAGAGATTATAAATATTTTTTGCCAAAAAATTTCGTCCTGTAATCTCGTCTAGCTTTCTTAAAAAAAAGACATGATCCCGATTGAGCGCTGCCGATAAAACATTTGTAAATATAAATTTTTGTGTTCTTCCTGAAAACAAAGCGGTTTTATGCATAATGGTTAAAAGCAAATCTTCCGAATTTAAAATGATCGAGAGATATAATAAATTCTTTAAAGTGATCTTTGATTTTTCTGTTTCATCAAATGGAACAGTTGCTAGATATCGAACAATTAAAGGCTCAATGCGAAGGCTCGATTGAATCATCCTATCAGAAGCACAACTCTTAATCCAATTTTCCCATTTGACTGTTTGGTCATAGGCGTCATTTAAAGAATAGCTCTCTGCTTCAATTTTTTTTGCAAATGCTTCTTTTTCCTGTTGAAGCTTTTGTGCTCTAAGAATTTCAGCTGTTTCTCGGTCGGCTTTTTCTTGCTTTTCATCAATAAAAGTATTGATCATTCCCAAAGCTCTCGCCATCGTACCTTCATCAAAATGATCTCCAAAAAAATGCTTTATGGGAGCAGTAAAATGACGTATCGTTGAAACAAAATTTGGATCTTCTAAAATTTGAACAACTCCAACTTCTCCGGCACGAAGAAGAGCTCCCCAATGTGCGCATCTTTCTCGAATTTCGTCTCCATTAAAAACATACGCATTTCCGTCTGCTTGTATTTTTTCATCTTCTGAGAGGGCAGCTGCAATGGCGATTTGTTTGCGTTCCTGTAGATTGTGAGAATCATTCTGTGTACCCTGGAAAACATCAAGCGCCTCAGAGTCTTGAGAACTTAGGTGATCTTCAGAATCATCAGACTCTGAGGAACTTTCAAGATCTTCGGTTGTCTGTGACTCCTCAGAATCTTGTGGCTCTTGAGGTCTTGAAGTAGGAGCTGCTTGCGGAAGTAATCGCAAACAGTCATTTAAAATTTTCTGGTTTCTTGCCGTTTTTTTTTGGCTCAATCCATCCGTTTTAAATATTTGCTGAAAAATAATTGTCAAATTCGTGATGTTTTGCTGGCGCTCATCCCCTTCAAATAATTCACTCTTTTTCTCTTGCACGAATGCTTGGATTTTTTTTGCCACATGTGGGGTATGAGTTCTTTCAAATTTAATGCCGATACATGCAAAGATTTGCTTTATAAAATCGGAAAAGCAGCCATCTTTCTCTCGGGTCTGCAATTTGGTACTTATGCATATTCCATCTTTTTGAACTGCATCAGCAACCTCTTTAATGTTGGTAGATAGAAATTGATCCTGACGCAATAAACTCAACTTAATCATAATTAATAACCTCAATATTGATCAACAAACAATAAACTATTTTTTAATACAAAACAAGCATAATAAACTAATTGCTGAGAAATCTCTATGCAAAATTAGACATTAAGTTTTGCATAAATTATGCGACATTCGATACACTAGATATTAAATTCGCATTCACTTTTTTATCGGTTTACCATGTCCCATTATCAAGTTTCGGCAAGAAAGTATCGCCCTCAAAGATTTCAAGAAGTTCTTGGACAAGATCCTATTATTACAACCCTAAAAAATGCCATTCAGATGGGACGTCTTGCCAATGCCTATTTATTTTGCGGATCACGCGGAACAGGGAAAACAACTTTAGCTCGTTTATTTGCAAAAGCCCTTAACTGCCTTACCCCTTCGCCTGAACATGAGCCATGCAATCAGTGCGCTTCCTGTCGAGAAATTTCAACAGGACATTCTTTAGATGTTTTAGAAATTGATGGTGCATCCCACCGTGGAATCGATGACATTCGGCAAATTAACGAAACAGTGGGATATGCAGCTGCATCGGGAAAATATAAAATTTATATTATTGATGAAGTGCACATGCTAACAAAAGAAGCTTTCAATGCCTTGCTTAAAACGTTAGAAGAACCTCCTTTAAACGTTAAATTCTTCTTCGCAACAACAGAACCGCATAAAGTTCTTCCCACCATTTTAAGTCGATGCCAACGTTTTAATTTGAACCGCATTCCTCTTGAAAAAATTGTGGAAAAGTTACGCCACATTACGCAAGATATGGGGATTGAGGCTCAAGAAGAAGCCCTCCACATTATTGCGAAAAGAGCCGAAGGAGGACTTCGGGATGCAGAATCTCTCTTAGATCAAGTTTTGGTCTTTCACGATGGTGCCATGAGTACCCAATCTGTGGCTTCTGTTTTAGGCATTATGCCAAAAGAAGTCCTGTTTGACTTTGATAAAGCTGGTAAAGAAGGACACCTTGCTGCGGCATTTGAAATTGCCCACCATATTTTTACAGAAGGAAAAGACTGGCAGCAATTCTGTGAAACACTGGTTGAACATTTCCGCACCCTTTTGCTCATTAAACTATCTGGAAAACAAGCCCCCTTTCTAGCCCTTTCCGATCATGAACGGGACCGTTATGAACTTTCGGCTAAGCTTTACTCGCAAGAGCAGTGTTTAAACTTATTAGATTATTTTGTTGAACTGCAAAGTCAAATTCGCTTTGCCCCATCGCCACGCATTGCTCTTGAAGCAGGTCTTTTACACGCCATGCGCAGCCATCAGCGCCTTCCTATTGAAGTATTAGTCCATCGTTTAGGAGAACTAGAACAGGCTGTTGCTAAAAATCCAACTGGTCCCGAATCTTTTGCACCTCCACCCACAACGCCTCAAGCTACAACCAATCAATTTACCGTACCAGTGGCTCCAAAACCAATGCCAGTGGCACAAAAACCGACTCCAGCTGTGTCAATTAGCGAAGACCCTTCTCCTTCGTTACAAGATTTGGGGATTAAAGCGACTTCAGCTGCTCAAAAACCAAAAGAATTTATACCAAAAACTGAACCCATTCATGAAAAGCTTCCTGCTCCAATTGAATTGGGCTCTCGCCCAACTCCTGAAGCGCAACTTATTTCCAAGCAAGATCAAAGTGCTTACGATACTCGTTTACAATTTGCTGCTGTTGAGTTGGGGGGAAAACTCCAAAAAAAACCTTTTACTAAATTCTAAATCTAGGAGAAAACATGGGAACAGGCTTTTCGAAAAGAAAAAAACAGGCAAAATTACTTCAACAGCAACTTTCTCAAATGCAAAACCAGATGAAAGAAACGGAAGTAACTGGAACAGCAGGAAATGGCCTGGTAACTATCACATTATCTGGCGATAACTCCATGAAAGACATCAAAATTAAGCCTGAATGTGTCGATCCTGAAGATGTAGAAGGACTACAAGACCTTATTAAAGCAGCTTATGAAGATGCCTTAAGCAAAATGCAACAAGACACCCCTTCCTTACCACCAGGATTTCCTGATCTGAAAAGCTTCGGATTGAATTTCTAATTTATCAATTAGGCTTATCTTGGCAAGACGGGATAAGCCTATACTTATTAAAAAAAACACCTGTGTTTCATATGATCATTGGCAGCTGGCACAAAAGCCTTCTTCTATTTGTAGATATTCCCTACAAAGCTATCCTGAAATAATTTTATGCACTCTTCAAGCGTAAAAAAGCTAAATTTGGATTTTCTGATCATTCATCCCGCTCACCAAAAATTTTGCCCACAGAAATGCCCTTCAACAATCAAGTTATCGATTTCCCCAGCACGCGGCAAAGTCTAAGATTTGCAAAAATAAAAGCTATAACGAGTATTAATTAAATCTAGAGAATAAGATCAGCCGAAGTTGTTCATCCAACATCAATCGTTACAAAAGACAGAAAGTTTTTAATCATTTTACCTTCGAGTAAGTAAATAATCCGCAAACTACATACTTATTTTTGGAAGCCTAATAATTGTAAAAACAATCCTCTGGGACATTTTTTTGGTATTCGCTGACAAGCAATTCCATAATCTCTTGAGCTGTTGAAAGGGAAAGAATGGTTTCTGCGAGTAAACTTGCAGCCACGATACTTGTACTGCGAATCGCATGCTTAATCACAGGAATGTGACGAGGAGAAACTGATAATTCATGAATTCCCAATCCTAGTAATAAAGGCGTAAAACGGGGATCAGCTGCAACTTCCCCACAAACTGTCACAGGAATTCCATAATGATTCGCCTCTGTCGCAATCAATTTGATTAAACGGATTACGCTAGGATCGGTTTGGGCATAGATACTATTGACATGCTGATTTCCTCTGTCCACAGCCATGGAATATTGCACGAGATCATTCGTTCCGATCGATAAAAAGTCACATTGTTGCGCGAGTAAGTCTGCAATAATTGCCGCTGAAGGCACTTCAATCATACACCCTAAAGGAACTGTATGAGGAATTTGATATCCTTCTTGGTGGAGCTCTTCGGTTACTTCGCGTAGAATTTGCTTAGCTTCTTCTAATTCAGAAAGAGCCGAAATCATCGGAAGCAAAATCTTAACCCTCCCATAAGCACTTGTTCGCAAAATTGCCCTCAGTTGGGTCTTAAATATGTCTCTTTCTTTCAAAAGAAAACGAATCGCTCGGCAACCTAAAAAAGTTTGGGCTTCATTGTCCTGCGGGAAATTAATCAACATTTTATCGCCACCGACATCAAATGTTCGAATAACAACCGCTTTATTTGGCATGTTATCAACAACTTGTCGGTATAGAGCAAACTGTGAATCTTCATCCGGCAAGCCGTCGCGAGTCAGAAGAGCATACTCAGTTCGCAAAAGGCCAACGCCACTGGTGCCATATTTTTTCGCTGTATCCACTTCTTCAGGCGTATCAATGTTGGCTGACAAAATAACCTGATACCCGTCGATAGTCTCAGGAGCATAACTTGCGGCTCGCTGTAGGACTCTAAAATGGGTCGAAAGTTGTGTCGATAAATTTTGATAATATTCTTGAGATTCTAAACTTGGATTTAAAATAATACCACCTGTGCGACCATCCACAATCACACGTTCGATGACTCGAGGATCCAAGGTATCGATTTTAATGTTTGAAACAAAAGGAATCCCTTTAGCTTTTGCAACAATCGCGGCATGAGACGTTTCTCCACCCGCTTCGGTTATAAAAGCCACAATATTTTCAGGCCTCGCTTCTGCGACATCTGAAGTGGTCAATTCATGTGCAAAAACAACAGATCCTGGAGGAACTTCTGTTAAAATGATCCGTACTGAATTCCGTAAATACCCTAAAATTCTTCGAGAAAGGTCCTGAATATCTTTAAATCTTTCACGAAAAATGGGATCGCGAATGGAATTAAATTTTTGCTCATATTTTTTTATAGCGGTTTGGAAAACATGCTCAGAATTTTTCTGTGTCTTCCGAATTTCTTTTTCAATTTCTGTCGTAATCAAAGGGTCTTGAATAATCTGCAAATGAGCTTCAAGAATTGAAGCTCCTTCTACAATCCCTTCTTTTTCCAGCTTGGACTGCAACTTTTCAATATCTTTTCTGCAGAGATTCACCGCACAAGTATAGCGGAGAACTTCTTGCTCAATTTCGTGTTTAGAAAGCGTAAATTCCGGAAGGACGTCTTCTATTACCGTAAAGAAGAAAGGTGTTCCAATAGCGATTCCTCGACATAGAGCAGCTCCTCTTAGATGAACTTCTTTCGCATTTAGCTTCATTCACGCTTCCCAAAATTTGTTTTCAAAAGCCTCGATTAACTTGAATTTCGTTTGTTCCGCATCCCCGCCATCAACGGTCACGATAATTTTCGAATTCTTCGGAGCTGCTAACATTAAAATACCTAAAACACTTTTTGCATTCACGGTTTCTTTTCTACAGGTAAAATGCACACTACTTTTACAATTTTGTAATAATTTCACAATGACAGTTGCAGGACGCGTATGTAAACCCATAGAATTTTTCACATGAACTTGAAAGACTTCTTTCACTGGTCTCTACTCCTTTTTCCTGATTTTTCAGAAATCACATCATACAATTTTGTACTAAACTCTTGGGCCGAATTATATCCCATCCGCTTTAATCGATGATTTAGTGCGATCGTTTCTAGCAGCAAAACCACATCTCGTCCGGGTTTGACCGGGAGGATATGAAAAGGAAGCTTTACATCGAGAATATCACAATATTTTTCGTCTAATCCCACTCTATCGTAAAAATTTTGTTCATCCCAGGCCTCCAATTTCACAACGATATCAATACTTTTTTGATATCTGACACAAACAGCTCCGTATAACTTAGCGACATTGATAATTCCGATTCCTCGGATTTCCATGTGGTGCCGCGTTAATTCAGCACCTGAACCTTCCAAGTAACTTCCCTCTCGTTTTTTCACTTTAACGATGTCGTCAGAAATTAAACGGTGGCCCCTTTCAATTAAACCTAACGCAGCTTCACTTTTACCCACGGAGGAATCGCCTTGAATAAGAACTCCTACGCCAAAAACTTCAACCAATGTCCCATGACAACTCATGCTAGAAGCAAACTCTTCCATCAAGAGAAGTGTTAATTTACTTAACAAATTCATCGTTGTCATATTAGCACGAAAAAGTGGAACTTGATATTTTTCGCAAACAACCGACAATTCCTTTGGTGGACGATAGCGTCTTGCGACAATAACCGCAGGAGTAGATTTTGTCAAAATAGATTCTAGGCGAGCAATTCTTAATTCGGAATCGAGATCTAATAAATACTCAATTTCGACTTTGCCAAAGATTAAAATGCGTTTATGGGCATGACTTTTAAGATATCCAGAAAGGGCTAATCCTGGACGATGTGCTTCTGGCACTCGTATGCATCTTTTCATTCCAGTTTTTCCGGCAATAAGCTCAAGGCCAAGCTTGTCCGCATGCCTTTTATAAAGGTCTTCAACCAAATACATAAAACTTGAAAAATTTATATTCTTAGACAGATGAGGTTCAAGTAGAATTTTCTACCGTTTGAAAAAACCGATTTACATTGCATACAGAGCCTATCATCATGTAAAGCTAGCATTAAGTTACATAACACTATACCAGTTGCATGAGATTATAAAGTAGAAAATTATACAGATGAGAAAGAGAAAATGCAAAAACAGTTATTTTTGTTCGAAAAAAGAGAGCGTATTTTTAAACGTACAAAATGAGAAGAAAAATTCAGGCTTTCGAAGACCCTTTGCCTTCATCTGCAACCGGCTCTTCTACTTGTTCAAGATAAAACATTAACCAATCTAAAAATGTGGAGAAAGCCATATTGTCCATGCTTGATAAAGGACCTGTTATATCGGAGATCGAATTGGTCATTCCAGAATAATACACATTGCCCATTTCATTTTCCGGATACCATTCCGTCCAAAAACATTGATAAAAAGGCATTCCAAAAGATTCATAAAAAGGAATTAAAGATTTGGGATCGACATAAGTATCCTTACCACTCACGAGCGTTTCTTCATGCTGAGAAAGCATATTTTGAAAGTCTTCATAGAGACTGGATAACTTTTGTGAATGCGCAATCCCCGTACAATCACTGGATTTATTAAATCCATCATGAATGCGCAAAAAAGCTAAATAGTCAGCTGGTAATGCTTGGTTGGGGAAAATTTTTTGAAGCTCAGCCAAATTAGCTTCAGAAATACCACTTCGCCCCCGATAAAAACCACTATTTCCACGCAAACTATACACCAGATGAGCCTCATAGGGGTCATCGTATTTTTTTTGCACAATGAAAACACCTATATCATCCAACATTCCAAAAAACTTCATCAAGAATTTGTCTAGACCTGGATGATAAGGGAGCATGGATAGCCAGTAATCTCGGATAAATTCAATTCGATCAGCAGGCTTTAAACGAGACAGCTCAAACCAACCTTTGCAAAGTTCCGAGCATTGTTCAGAAATAACTTCCCAAGTCGCATTCGGATTATCATGCAATGCAACAACAGAATGAAAGCACCCCTTTGGTGATTCATCGTCAGACGTCGTCGAATAAAATTCTCGAATGTGATGATCCATATTTTATCCCTGTGAGCGCAACTTGGCATTGTCGGTCTTTGTCTAAATATCCTATAGCAAATCAATGGATTTTTTCTAAAAACAAAATGCAGAATTCTATTTTTTGACTAGGGATAGAAGACGGCAATCACGTGATTGCAAAAAATCCCGGAAGGAATTAAACCCAAGTGACAATTCAATAAAAGATTTTCACCAAACTTAGTCTTCATAACCAAACGAATTTTGGCTTCATGAGAAGAGGATAATCCTTGAATCTGAGTTTTCCATTCCGCCAATCCATCCTGAACAATTTCAGGAAAATCCTGCAGGAATTTATCTGAACTCCAGCCTAATAAATGTCGGATTTGATGATTTGCATACAATAGCTTATGCTCTTTTTTGGAATAGACTGCCAACGCTGCCATATTTTCACTTCCTAGGCTATCTCCTAAACGACGCAAATCTAAAGCATTACTATTCACGGGGAGATCACGAAATAAAGAGGACTGAGAAGAAAAATGATTCACACCAGTAATATTTTGAACGATTTCAATACATTGCTTTAATTGATGAGAAGCGCCCTCTGCATGGCTAATTTTTGTATCATCATGAAAAGCAAGTGCACCTCTTTCCAATTCTTCTTGAATCGAATAAATCGCCGGTGAATTTTTAACAGGCTCAATAGATTTAAAATCTTTGGGTGAAAACACTTCCGACTTGAATTGGGGATGTTCTGAAAATTTTAAAAGCGTTTGCAATTCATAGTTGCGATCATTCACTTGGCTCTCTAAATCTTCAATGCGATCGTCTTTACTTTGAAGAACAATTTTTTGCTCATGTGTTTCTTGGCGTAATGTATGAATGAGCTGTTCACGTTCTTCGATTTGCTGCTCCATTTCCAGTCGAAATTCAGCAAAATCTTCTGAAATTTGAACCAATCTCTTAATCTCTTCTTCCCTATTTTGATACTCAGCTAGCTCTGTATCTTTTTGAGAAAGTTCTCTAGCAAGAAGCTCTTCTTGCTCAGTTAGCTCCTCTACTTTCTGCTTGAGAATCGCAAAATCTTCTGCCGGAGTTTCGGGAATGAGAGCCTTCTGGCTTTCGATATAGATATTTTCAAAATAGAGCTTTAAAGCGTCTTCCCACCCTTTCAAAACAAACAAAAGGAATAAAGATCCAGCAAGGCTTAAAAAAAGGCCAACAGATAAAAAAGTCCAACTTTTTGAAAGAGGAAGATGTTGCAAACTCATAAAAGTCAAAACAAACAAGGGGATCAGATATAGTGCAACCGCGAGGCCAATGAGTTGGTGACGATGTTTTAGCAAATCTTTCATGTTTTTAGAATTTTTTTATCGATTAGTCTATCACATTGGTTAATATGGAGAAAAAAGCCAATAAAAGAAAGATCCAATTTCTATTTAAAAGACTTTATAGCTTCTTCATTTTTATTAAAAATTTCAAAAATCTTGTGCAAAGAAACAACTTCCAGTGTAGCCCGTGTTGACCGATTCAAGCAAGAAAGTTTGAGATCCCCCCCCTGCTTATTCAATGCTTTCAATATCGAAAGAAAACTTCCAAGCCCTGAGCTATCCACAAATTGTAATCGGTGTAAATCAAACACCACTTTGGGATTTTCATAGGTTGAAATGAGCTCAATCACTTGCTGTTTAAAATCTGCTGCATTTTTAGTATCTAAGTTTTCAATTTCAGGAGTAATGATTAAAACATTATCTTGTAGCGTATGTGAAAGGTTCATTTGCCCCTCTGTTGTTAAATAACGTTTAAAAATGTGGAGGTGATTCCAGCCCTGTTCCGTTTGCTTTGGAATATAGGTTAACTGATCAGTGAGAACACGAATCATATACCATCCAAATCCAGATTCCTTATCTCCTGAAAGAGAAGGCTCACTGATTTGAGAAGGATCAATGGCAGTTCCACGATCAGAAACCTCAAATCTCACTCCATCAGATTCTAAAAAGCCTTCAATCACAATCGATTCCTTTCCTTTTTGCAAAGAATCTTGAAAAGCGTGCTGTATTAAATTACTAAACACTTCGTTCATAACAAGCTGCAATTGGCTAGATAATCTTTCATGATCTCCTGGTGCCCGCTTGCAAATCCGCCCCACAAAATCCCTTACAGCCTGTAATTGGGAAAGATCACATGAAAATTTTGCTGACCCAACATTTTTGAGGCTTTGTGGAATTAATTCTTTGATTTTGACAATAACCCATGTCAAATCATCAGCAAAGCTCTTTTTTTGTGTAAAATCGAGAAGCGCATGGATAATTTGATTCAGAATCTGCTCTGATGGTAATTCCAAGGCATTTTGGATAATTTGCTTTAATCGTGAAATTCCGAAAAATTCACCGGTTGGAGAACGCGCTTCGATTACCCCGTCCGAATAGAACAGAAAAACATCTCCCACGCTCAAATCAATTTTTTCCACGTCATCTTGATCAAATTCAATCACTCCGATAGGTGGGCCTCGCTGATCAAATTCTTTAATTTGTTTAGTCATGGATCGGCAATAAAGAAATGGAGGAAAGCCCGTATTTACGAAATTAAACGTTTGCGCATTCAAATCAAACCGCCCATAAAACAAGCTAACAAAATATTCTAAACCATTTAGCTGCCGACCAATTGTCTTATCGACCTGCTCAAGAATTTCATGCGGGGAAAAAAGATCTTCTTTCCAGATAGCTGTTTTTTTATAGATTTGCACATGGCTTAAGGGCATCGCAAAACGGGTGATTAAAGTTTTGACTGTCAATCCCAATAAGGCTGCGGGAACACCTTTTCCCATGGTATCTCCCAAAGCAAAATCAAAAATTTTTTCGGCTGGGAGGTAAAATTCCAAAAAATCTCCATCAATTTCTGAAGAAGGCAAAGCTAAGGCGGCAATTTCTACACCAGGAATGTTATTGGGGATAGGGCTTGTTAACATTTCTTGATGAATAGCAGCACTCAACAATAGCTCATTCTTAAATGTCGTATAATTTCTTTTGAGTTCCTCCCGTTGCTCGAAAACAAGTCGACCTAATCGGATATTTTCGCTTTGAGTTTTGTATTGTTTCAACAAAACCTGAAGGGCTGTCAGTAAAGTCTCTTCGCTCCAAGGGCGAGACATCCACAAAATAGCATGCTGCTCATCTTGTATTTGCTCACAAACACACGTGTCCTGCTGTTCATGCAATAGCAAATAGGCCGTTGTTGAAGAATGCTGGGATGTTTGTTGATAAATGGTAACGGCATTGACATCTGGCAAAGAATGTTCGCAAATTAATACTGCCACTGGATGCTGTTGAAAAAGTTTAATCCCTTCAAGTTCACTTTCTGCTACTAAGACGGCATATCCATATTTAGCCAAAATTTTCATTAAACCTTTAAAAATTAAAGGTTCTTTGGTAATTAAAAGAACATGTTCGGCTTCTAATTTTTTTTCCATGAAAATCTTAGTTCAATGAATTTCGCAGGAATTTTTAAATTTTTTTCAATATCTTCTAGATTGGTAAATTTTTTTTTCTTGTCAAGACTCCTTAGATATGAAATAGAAATAATTTGTAGCTTATTTTTAAAGGAGCCTTTTTTCCATGGTTTATCCTCTATCGCTCCAACAACAAGCGAAAATGCAGCAATCTCTCAAGCAAACCCAGCGCATGATCATGTCTCCGCAAATGCAGCAGGCTATTCATTTGCTGCAAATGCCTCTCATGGAGTTAGTTGATCGTATTGAAACAGAACTCGAACAAAATCCGATTTTGGAATCTATCCAAGATTACCCCGAGGAAGATCAAGATCTGACCCGCTTGGAAGAGGACAATTCTGAAGCTGATCTTGACGAAGAACAAACCCCTGAGAAAGAATTACTTTTTGATGAACAAGATTTTGAAATTCTGAAGCAAATCGATGAAGATTTTCGGGATCATTTTGCGGAAAGCGGAAATTATTACACAAAACGCACAGAAGAAGAAGAAAAGCAAAAAAACTTCCAATTAAATTCCATCCAAGCACATGTTTCATTATTTGAACATTTGATGACTATCGCTCAAGAAACCTTTGCCAATCCTAAAGACATTCAAATAGCAGAATCGATCATTGGGAATTTTGATGAACGAGGATTTCTTCAAACATCTTTAACTGAAATTGCTGTGTTAAATGATTTTTCAGTGAAAGAACTTCAACGCGTTTTAAAAACCATCCAAACATTCGATCCTTTTGGTGTCGGAGCAAGCGACTTACAAGAATCTTTTCTCATTCAGCTTCGCTGTCAAAAAAAAGAACATAGCCTAGCGTATAAAATCATTGAAGATTGCTATGAAGATCTCCTCCATAATCGACTACCCATCATAAAAAAACATTTAAATTGTTCAATCGAAGATATTCAGAAGGCTATCGATAAAGATATTTCTAAATTGGATTTACACCCCGGTGCGTCTTTTTCAGGTGAGATCGCTCAAACGATTGTTCCTGATGCGATGATTAAAGAAGAAGATGGCAAGCTGGATATCGTGGTCACCTCAGATTTTCTGCCACCCATTCGCCTCAATAAGCGCTACATGAAAATGCTTGAGGACGAAAGCCTATCTGATGCTACAAGAGATTTTATTCGACAGCGCGTGATTTCTGCGAAGTGGCTGCTACGAAATATTCATCATAGAAATACAACCATCGATCGGATCGCCCAATTCTTGGCCCAGCAACAACATGCCTTTTTCCAAAATCCGGATGGGCAACTGGTCCCTCTCACCATGAAAACGGTGGCAGATAATTTAGGCTTGCATGAATCAACAGTGGCACGTGCTGTAGCGGGGAAATATGTGGAAACCCCACGCGGACTCCTCCCCTTTCGATTCTTTTTTACTAATGCTTACATGACCGATGAAGGTTCCGATATTTCGGCAGAAACAGTCCGAGAGGCAATAAAAGATATCATTGACAAGGAGGACAAATCTAAACCTTTGTCAGATCATAAAATCTCTGATCTCCTAGAGATTAAAGGCATTCATTGCGCACGACGCACAGTTTCTAAATATCGCGCAGAGCTAAACCTCGGAAATACCCAGCAAAGACGCTTATTTCGAAAATCGTGTTAACCAAAGCACTTTTAACCGGAAAGAATCTTCTTGGTGTTCTTCAAAATAGGCAAGGATTTTCTCTGGCGACAACTTCCCAACGGTTTTGATTTCGCGATCAGTCAAACGATACAAGACATGCCAGGCTTTTTCCTTATTTTGAAAAAGTTGAAAAAGTTTTTGCTTGGCTTGATTAAATTGCACCCACCGGAAAGCAAGCCTTCCCAAAGCATAAGCCATTAATAATATGGGCAGAAACATCGCGATTTGCGCAAAAGGTTCCTGCGGAATCCAAAGCTGAAGGATTAGCACAAAAAAAAGAGAAAAAACGAACAATAAACTTTCATAAGAAGATTGAATGAGAGGACCAAATAGGCGTCGAAACCAGGAATCGGATGTTTGATATGCGAAAAACTCTTCAAACTGGGGTTCTTGATAAGCCATTCTTCCTACATGCACAAGTTCATGTGCAATGAGCTCATTGCGATCATACAAGCCTAAGTATTTCTGTTGGTAAGCAAAATTTTTGCGCAATTGCAAAAGGGCGGATAAAGGTTCTGTCTCACTGAGCTGAAAAATCCACGCACAGCCTCCATGCCAAGGAGCGAGTTTGACATTGCTAAAAAAAAGAGGAACCCAACTAGGCTTCATCCCATATAGCGCATCTGTCTTCTCCCAAATGGGTTGAAAAAAAGATTGATTGGCAAGGTCCTCTTCCTGGAATGGGATGGCTGACCCTAAAGCTTGCGCAATCTGTTGTTTTAGATTGAGGCAGTAATGAGCTCTTTCTAAAAAAGATTGTTCCGTTTCATCTGGACCTGGAAGCAAACCCTCTTCATTCCAATTTATCCATTTTTCTTTCGTACTTAGCATGATCGATTTCCTTTTCAATGCATCCCTTTTAATGCATCTTCTTATAAACAGAAAGGAAAAAGTCATTGTAAAGCTTGCGTCTCCCACTTTTGATCGGATCTTGGCTTACCATACTGAAATACATTGGTCACAGCGATTAAATGAGGATCAGAAAAGGAAAATTTTATCAAAAAAAGAGATTGTTGAAAAGATCAGCTAAAATTGTAAACGAAAATCATCATTACAATTATGAGTTCGCTGGCATTCCTTTTATCCTGAAGAAGGATACAAATTATAGATTAATGTCGGGTATCCATACATAAAGATCAGGGCATTCTAATAAGAAAGATCTGCTAGACATGAGACGTTTGCGATTCGTAGAGTAAGAAAAAAATCTAAAAGCGTTGATTATTTTTCTTACTCTATTTAAAATTAAAAATTTTAAATACTACTTGTTTTTTTTTTGAATTTATACAAAAAGGAAACATTATGACTAAGATTTATCGACCAATTATTTTTTTTATTCTAATGATTTTTATTTCAATCTCCGCATTTTCTTATGCATCAAATGACAACTGCTCGATTGCTAAAATTGATGGCAATAAAATTTATTTAAAACCAGGGTTGGTACAAATTGCTAAAAATGGAATTTTCATCAATTTTGAAGAGCAGTTAATTCCTACTAACCATTTAGAAATGGATGAAGAAGGGGTCTATTTTGACACAGTTAAAATGTCTTCTGAAAATTGCTGGAGATGCGGATTTCCGCTAATTTGTGGATTTTGTTTTAATCTTCTTTGCCCAGGCAAACAATAACTAAAGCTTTTAGCAATCTTATCTCATTTGAAAAGCCCTCTTTCTTTCTGAAGACAAGAGGGCAAGTATTTAACACTGATTGTGCGTTCTCATGTTCTGTAATTAAGTTAAATCCTGCAGGCACTTTCTTAAATGAAAAATTTTTTATTTTATTCCAGTATTTTACAAATTGTTTTTTTACAAGCATATACTTCGGAAGTCTCTCAAAAAGATTTTCAACAACTTGAAAGATTTTTTGATTATTTAATCCATCATTCTACGATTGGATACACCTTATGTGGAGAAAAACCTGTTTCTATTGAACAGTTTTATGACCTTTCGAAAATTCCGTTACCATTTATACTCCCTGCTTTTTTTAAACGATATACCTACTCGATTGAAAGGAATGGGTGGAATACCTGGAAACAATACGCACACCTTTTTTCTTCTAAGCACTTTGCATTTAGATTTATAGCCGAATATAACATCCTCGTGATCATAAACAAAAAAGCAGCAAAAAAAGTGATCGAGAAAAATCTAGATTTATTTCAGAAAGATTCAAATTCAAACCTAACTGCTAATAATTTTTTAGAAGATCTCTGCCATCCAAAAAGAATAGAGTATATCAGCGCCCGTAATCCAATTTTGCTGGGAATCTTGCTAGGATTCGGAAGAAATAATGCGATAGCCTTTACAAACAGAAGTCCTATTCAAAAGTTAGTTCCTTTACACTTCTCAGAATGGAATCGATATTTGAGTACTTATTTAATTCCCGGTTGCATGGTCATTGATCACAAATCGAATGAAAAAGAAAATAAGAAGATTGTGCAATGCTTTAGAAACGCCCAATCTAATCTTCAAAAAGCTTTTAAAGAAAAACATTACTTTGAAACTTTTGTGAAGCTATTCACCGACGGTGCATAGACTGCTCGCAGCTACTAGAGCAGCCCTGATGACATAAAAATATTTATAGTGCTGTTAACTAGAATTTTTGAAAGCACAGGAAAAGTTTCGAAACAGGCTTTTCTCAGCAATGAGAGAATCAAAAAAACTTTCAAGTTTTTTTGAAATCCTCTTGTGAAATAGACTCCGTTTTTTGGACGTCTGCTTTTAAGAGACTAATTGAAAGCATAAATAAAATAAAAAAACGTTTGATCATCATTTGGGTAGCTCTTCTTTAGCTTTCATACATGCAAAAGATTTTAGAAATATTCCCTATTTTAACACTACCTCTTTCCCTCGATAAAGATTTTGTATTTGAGAGGCGATATGCGGAAAAATAGCCCTTTACTTTTTATTATTGTTTGAAATACCATACGTGGGGTGAATTCAACACAAATGCTTTACTTTGCTTCATTTGCGCAAGCACAGCATTTCTGTGATTTATTTTAATCGTGATCTAACTGGAGACAATATGTCGTCTGTAAAAAAGAAGAGAAAGGCGAAAATATCCAAGCATAAGCGTAAAAAACGCAGCCGCCGCGATCGTCATAAAACCAAATAGGTAGTCTTTCCTTCCCGCAAACGACTTAATGCTGCGCGGGAAGGAAAAACGTTCCTTTGCATCAAGTAACTGAATATGTGGAAATTTCCAAAAAAATACGATGTCATAGTCATGGGCGGAGGCCACGCAGGTTGCGAAGCCGCTTTTGCTGCATCCGGCATGGGTGCTCAAACACTCCTACTCACCATGAATCTCGATACAATCGGGAAAATGAGTTGCAATCCTGCCATTGGCGGAATTGCGAAAGGACACATCGTTCGTGAAATTGATGCCTTAGGTGGCATCATGGGGAAAGTGACGGATGTCACTGGCATCCAATACCGCATGCTCAATTCTACTCGAGGACCTTCTGTATGGGCCCCCCGCGCACAAGCGGACAAAAATGCCTACCAAATGGAAGTGAAATACCGCCTCGAGAAACAACCTAATTTAGAGATCAAACAAGGCACTATTGAGGATCTGATCGTTGAAAATGATCGCATCCAAGGCGTGATCACTAAAGAAGGTATCATCTATTACACCTCGACATTGATCATCTCTTCAGGAACTTTCTTACGCGGTCTTCTCCATATTGGAGAGACAAACTATTCGGGTGGCCGCGCGGGAGATCAACCTTCAGTCGGACTTTCGGCTAGTCTTGAAAAATTCGGGTTTAAACTTGGTCGCTTAAAAACGGGCACTCCACCAAGAGTCAATCGCCGTTCGATCGATTTCAGCTTAACTGAAGAACAACCTGGTGATCCAAACGTTAAATTTTCGTTTGATGAGGTGGAGCGTCCTCGCCTTCCGCAAGTATCTTGCCATATTACTTATACAACGGAAGAAACCAAGCAAATTATCTTAGCGAATATTCATCGCTCACCCATGTATTCGGGCCAAATCAAAGGGATCGGCACGCGTTACTGCCCTTCGATTGAAGATAAAGTTGTCCGCTTTTCTGACAAAGAGCGTCACCAAATCTTTTTAGAACCGGAAGGCTTGCAAACAGAAGAGATCTATGTCAATGGTGTCTCATCCTCGCTTCCTTTTGATGTTCAGCTTGCTTTTATTCAGAGTATTCCTGCGCTTAGAAACGCAGAAATCATGCGCCCCGCCTATGCGATTGAATATGATTATGTGACTAGTGGGCAGATGACTGCTTCTCTAGAAACAACACACCTAGAAGGGTTATTCTTAGCGGGACAAATCAACGGAACTTCAGGCTATGAAGAAGCTGCGGGCCAGGGGTTAATTGCTGGGATTAATGCCGCGAGCAAAGCTCTAAGTCAACCACCTTTAATTCTAAGCAGAAGCGAAGCTTACATTGGTGTCATGATTGACGACCTGATCACAAAAAAACTTGATGAACCGTATCGGATGTTTACCAGCCGTGCAGAGCATCGCCTTTTACTTCGTCAAGATAATGCAGACCTCCGTCTCCGCCATTATGGCTACGAAAAAGGGATTATCAATACTGAACAATATGCGCGCCTGCAACATAAAAAAAAAATGATGCAGGAAGAAACAGCACGTCTTGGAAAAGTCTTTAAACAGTTAAATGGTAAGGGTTATTCTTTAGCACAGCTTCTCTGTAGACCTGAGATCACCTATCAATCCTTATTGAATGACTATCCCGATGATGTGATTGATCATGGTGAAGATATCAACATGCAAATCGAATTGGATCTTTCTTATGCCGGCTATATCGAAAGGCAAAAAGGAGAAGTCGCCAAATTTGAGCATCTTGAGAATATCCGCATTCCTGAAAAATTCGACTTCTCATCTGTTTCAGGTTTGCGCAATGAGGCAAAAGAAAAGCTGAAAAAGCACTTTCCTTTTACTCTTGGACAAGCTTCCCGCATTTCAGGAGTATCCCCTGCTGACATTTCCATCTTGATGATTGCCCTCGCTAAACCTCGCACAATAGAAACTTAAGGCATCCATGCAAGGATTAAGTGCATTCGAAAAACCACTCATGCACATCGCTTTTTTAGAAGGCTGCTCAATCTTTCAACAATTGCAAATTGAAGAAGCATTGTTAAGAACAGATTCGCGCAATTGGTGCTTGCTTAATGCGTCTGTTGAACCGGCCATTGTGATGGGCATTTCAGGACAAGTTGAGCATCTTCTCAATCTTTCTAAACTCGAAGAAACACCCATTCCAGTCATTCGTCGCTATAGTGGAGGAGGGACTGTTTATGTGGATGCAAATACCTATTTTGTTTCTTTTATTGTACAAAACAATCTTTTACAAGCACCCGCCTATCCTGAGCATATCCACCAGTGGGCTAAGCGTTTTTATACAAATGTTTTTTGTGGGGAAGAGTTTCAACTACTCGAAAATGATTACGTATTTGGAACTCGCAAGTTTGGAGGCAACGCACAGTACATTCGACGTGACCGCATCTCGCATCACACATCTTTTTTATGGGACTTCGATCCGCTTGCAATGGACTATTTACTTCTACCCAAAAAGACCCCTAATTATCGTAACGCGCGCGCGCATACCGATTTTCTCTGCACCCTAAAAGAGCAATTTTCCACAAAAGAACAGATGGAAGCACAAATGCTATCAACATTGCATCAGCGCTATGAAGTAACTGAAATTCCCCTTGAAGATTTGTTGGAAATCCAAAAAAAACCTCATCGACAGGCCACAAATTATGTGGATTTGTCCTCTTTCATCCAATCTGCTATTAGTTGATTAGCCTTTTGCAAATCACGTGGAAAATCAACCTCTATACAACGATTGGCTGCAATTTCTATAGGTGCCACTCGCATCCCAGAATCTATGCTCCATTGAATGGCCTTTTCAAAATACTCTTTATCTGGACACTTTTTAAGATTTTCACGGAGCAAAGGCAAATCCTGCTTAGAGACAAAATTAATCCCTACCGCTTCTCCTTCGGGATACTCCACTTCTTTTGAAATTTCGATAATCAAACGACCTTCTTTGGTACGATATTTAACTTCTTCTTTCCCCACAATTTCGATATTGACCGCCATGCAAGTCGCACGATAGGCTAGAACCTTTTCAAGCACAGAAGGATGGAAGACCACATCGCCATTCATCCAAAGAACATCATCATCAATTTTTTGAAATGCGCGCCATAGACTTTTTGCCGTATTTTCCTCGGCAAAATGGGCATTATAGACAAATAGGGCATCTGGAAAGGCATCTAACACCTTTTCTTTCTGATATCCCACCACGATTAATGTATCGTGGATGGAAAGATAGGGAGCTAAGCGCTCTAGTTGTAGCTCCAGAATCGATTGCCCATTTAACAACTTAGTCAAAGGCTTGGGACCCTGTTCGCTTCCCAGCCTTTTCCCTGCTCCAGCAGCCAAAATAACCGCTTTCATGCGCTCGCCTTTTGTTTATTTATCCACAACTGGCAAAATGATGCATGAAGGACACTCATTTCCCACATGGATCGCATTGCGCGCGATTGTCGATTTGCCTGAATATTCTCCTAATAACCCAATATTAGGATTTTTTTCAAAGCGTGGATAATTTGAGCTCGTAATGACAACACGTACCGAGTGGCCTTTCGCAAAAACCTGGCTAGTAGACCACAGATCTACTTCAACCTTTAAAGGTTTAGAAGGATCCAAAACTTCATCTTTTGAATGAATCCCTGGGCGATATTGACCATCAGCAATCAGAATGCTTTTTCCATCTGGGTAAACGTCACTTAAACGCACGGAGACATCCGTATTAGAAACAGAAGAAGTTAGATACACCTTTGCCGTTAATCGACCCGTAATTTCCAAATCTTCTTCAAGAGGGGCGGAAGTAAAAACCACAACGTCGTCTCTTTTTTCAATTTCACGTTGATCTTTAGGTCCCGATTCCAAAAACAAATTCCTTCCACCAATAGTCGGAACAGGATGATTGGGATCGTAAAAATAAGTCAGACTTCCCTGATTTGTCGATAGTGTACTTTTAAGCGCTTTATCTTGCGTGAAGTAAAAAGGCGTTTCTTTTGCAGCAGGCGGCCATTGATCGGCTGATTTCCATGTATTCCCTTTTGAAGGCGTTCCATCAAACGGCCCCATCACATAATAAAGCACAGTTGGCCAGTCATTGGCATTGTTCTCATCTTTTAAGTAAAAATCCAGCCAACGTTCTGGCGAGACGTCAACAGGAGGAGCAATGCCTGCAACAGGAACTTGAAAGTCCCCCAAAGCCATAGTCAATGGCCAAAAATGATGCCAAGGACCAATCACAAGCTTTTGCTTACCTTTGGCCCCCACATTTCCTTGCTCTTGCCGAGAAACAAAGGCATCAATCGTTCCTTGAATAAATGTATCAAACCACCCGCCATACAATACCCCTGGGACGTTGACTTGATGAGCCACGTCCATGGTATTCAGTTGCTTCCAAAAATCGTCATAGTGAGGATGAGTGCAAACATAACTGTGTACACCTGGATCACGAGCACAGTAGCCAAGCCAACGTTCTGCCTGGTTTTTTAAGAGTTGCCCATTGGGATAAGTGGCATGGTGATACATACTCGCAAGCCCAAAACGCACATACTGGCATTTTAAAGAGGGAGGCGCAGAAGGTGCCATAAGTAATTGGGTGATCCCCATCGCTGATGTTCCGATTGTGCCCACTTTCCCGTTTGCCCAGGGACATTTTGCTAGCCCTTCAACCGTGTCATAGCCGTCTTGCAATTCACCCCACCCGTCTGTTAGAAAAGGAAAAGATTTGCCTTCAGGATCTAATCCACTGCGCGTCGTTTGAATGGCGACTACGTAGCCACGCTCTTTTAATGGCACATGTGCCAATGCAAAAGGCGTTGTCGGTCCTGCTGGATTGCGCAAGAGAACGCAAGGAAGTTTTTCAGATTCATAGTTGGACGGGAAATAAATCGCAGTAGGAAGCTCTCTTCCATCCCGCATTCTAATCATGATCACTTGATCGGGCTCAGGAAAATTGAAGCCTTCTCCACATAGAAAAGCTCCAGATAAACAAAAAAATAAAATAAAACAAACGTGAATCAAACGCTTTTTATCCACAATAACCTCAAAATGCTAAAAGAAAACAACTTCTTATACCATCTTTAAGCCCAAAAGAGCACGTAAAAAAGTGGAATTTTGTCAATTTTTATGACGAGAGAAAATGTTTTTTTATCCATTCAAGCAATTCATTTTGATGATAAACCATGGGAATGTCATATGGTATGACTTTTTGTTGATACCAATCATAGCCTGCATGACTACCGCCCATAAAACCCACTACATCCATTCCGGCAGTTAAAGCCGCCTGAATGCCGGCTGAGCTATCTTCTATCACAAGGCATTCTGCGGGAGCACATCCCATTTGATTTGCTGCCAATAAAAATAGATCGGGAGCCGGTTTTCCCCGACTCACTTGCTGAGAAGAAAAAATCGCTTTGGTTTCAAAAAATCGGATTTGATCGGTGATTTCTAAGCTGCGAAAAATGCGCTCTTTGGAACTACTAGAGGCGACACAACGCATGATTGACTGCGCTGTCAAAAATTCGAGAACAGGCTCAATAAGCGAGCACAATTCGATTTTAAACGCTTCTAAAACAGCCGTTTGTTGTTCTGAGAAAAAATGAGGGGAAATCTGGCATCCGGACTCATTCAAAATTTTTTTCACACACACTTTTTGTGCTCATCCCCACAAATTGCTTAATACTTTCTTCTGCCGTAATGGGATAACCAATTGCTGTGAAAGCCTCTGCATCAATACGATTCGCAATCATCTCGCTATCCACTAAAACACCATCGCAATCAAAAATAACCAATTTATACATCGCAATGTCCCTATTTTTGTTTTTGTGGAATACCCCCCGCGCACTCCGCCCCGTGGATCATCCATATCTTCCTTATAGCAAGGAATTAAACGCAGATCCAAGTGCATAATAGACTGACCAGCAACCCCTCACCCATGTTGCATTCACCTGGATTATCGTGCACATCTAAACTTCATGGCATTGAGCCCTTATTAAATCAATTTACACGCCTCTCCTTAAGCAGTTTCTGCCGCTGAATCATCCGTTGCAACAACTTTTCCTCGCTCAGTCACCGACCAAGACGGTAAAAGCAGTAAGATGGAAAGAATACCACAAGCAGCTAACGAGATAAAAAAGCCTGACCAGCCAATATCTTGAGAAATTTTTCCTAAAGGATATCCAGAAGCTGCAGCCCCCATATAAGCAAACCACCCAGCAAAGCCCGTCGCTGTAGCTGCCGCTTTTCTATGAGATAGTTCCGCACATGCCACGCCAATTAATAATTGTGGTCCAAATATCGCAAATCCCAGAGCTAACATCGAAATGGAATCTAACCACGGATATCCTGCAGGGACTAGCCAAAAAGCTAAAATTGCCAAGAGCATTAGAGCGGAAAATAGAACGTTAACAGGCCCTCTTCTTGCTGAAAAGAAATAATCAGAGGCCCAACCCGCCACCAAATTCCCAAAAAAGCCACCGACTTCAAATAGCGAGACACATCCGTTCGCTTTCAATTGTGTATACCCCTTAACTTCAATGAGATAAAGTGCGGTCCAATCGTTAACCCCCGTTCTCACAAAATACACAAAAAAATAAGCAAAGGATAAAAGCCAAATCATGGGATTTTTTAGAATGTATTCAACGAGAATTTCTTTTGTCGAGATTTTTTTCTCATCTTTTTCATCAACCTGCCCTTCATTGCGAAACTTTTCAACGGGAGGTAAACCGATAGATTGAGGTGTATCTCTAAGTCGATTAATGAGAAAAAAGCCAGATAAGATACAAATTATCCCCGGTACGTACATCCCCGCACGCCAGCCACCAAAATAATAAATGCAAAAACCGACAATCCATGGAATCAAAAAAGCCCCGACATTATGAGAAACATTCCAAGTCGACCACCAAGAACCTCTTTCGGAATGGGAATACCAATGCGTTAAAAGACGCGCACAAGGAGGCCACCCACAACCTTGGAACCATCCATTCAATCCCCAAAATAAGACAAACAAGAAAAGCGACGATGACATTCCAAACAAAATGTTAATCACACCTGTAATCATTAACCCAATTGCCATAAAGTAGCGTGCATTCGATTGGTCAGATATAATTCCGCTAGCAAATTTACTTGTTCCATAAGCAATGGAAAAAACACTCGCTAAAATCCCTAGCTGACTTTTGTCATAGCCCAACTCAGCAATCATACCCGGCATAGCGAAAGTAAAGCTTTTTCGAGTGAAATAAAACAATGCATATCCAATAAACATCGAATACAAAATGCGGATGCGCCAATATCTATATTGCTTATTAATTTCTTCAGGATCTTGAATTTCTGGAAGAATCGGGGCGGGTTCCAAAAATTTGGGCAGAAACCTCATGCACAACTCCAAAAAGTTAAAGGTAAATGATCGTACTCTTTTTTAGCCCCTATACTTAATAATGTTCAAGCACTTTGGTCTTTCATGTCGAATAACTGAAGGAAATAAACGTCAAAGAATAAGAAATTTAAGAAGGGGGAAGACATACAAAAATAAAGCCCGCATGTAGAAACATGCAGGCTTAAAATTGAATTATGCAGGAATTGCTGCGTGAGCTGCCAAACGAGATTTTGTACGGCTAGCTTTATTGAGTTTGTACACACCCTTTTTTACGCCTTTATCCATGAGGCTATACACTTCATTCAAGCGTTCTGTAATTAAAGCAGGATCTTTTTTCGCAACAGTTTCTTCGAATTGGCGAATTGCTGTACGAACGCTAGACTTAAACGCTTTGTTTCTCAAACGACGTTTTTCGTTCTGCAAATCACGCTTTAGGGGTGTTGGGACTCTTTCTTTTTTCTTAACTGGAGCTTCTTTAGCCATTTTTCCTCTAAATTTTAGTTAAATCATGAAATTTTTTTAGGATTTAAAGAAATTGAGTATACCCGTATTTGCAAAATTCGTCAAAGTGTAAAATTCCTCGACGTCTCCAACTAAAGAAAACTCCAAATAAAAATATATCGCTGACTTCATTCTCTTTTACTTTCGTTTTTGACAAACGGCAACAATTTAATATATAATACATGTAAATTATAATTTAATAATAATGAGGATCAATAATTTTATGAGTATACAAAACAGTGTAAACGCTATATTTACATATACTAATCCTTCTAATGATAAACCCCATGTATTGCGCCTGACGAAAGATAAAACCGGTAATGAACAACTAAAAGCAGAGAAAAAAAATGCTTTTACTCGCTTTAAAATGTTTCTCGGCTTCAAAAGCTATAACCTAGATAAGATTGTCAAATTTGTTGAAAAAAACCACATTTCACTGGAAAATCACAACAAGAAAATGAACTGGAATGATTTTTACGCAAAAATCGGCACAAAAATTCTGATTCACAATAAAAATCATCCCAAACATCTCGTGAAAATCTCAAACGTTTTTGCAAATGCTTTTGGAGGGATTGAGCCTAAAATTCGTGAAATGATCCAGGAGAAATTAGATGGAAAGATCGGCAAAGACGCATATGATCAAGTAATGGAGCTAGTTGACAAAGCATTTGCCAGCGAAAACCCACAGCAAACAATGAAGAATGGCCTTTCATCACTAATTATAGGCTCAAAAGATTACCGCGCTATTAAAAACCATAAAATCATTGAGCTTTTTAGCTCGGTTAATCCAACAGCTATCTCTGAAGATAAAATCAGAAAGATTTGCCAAGATTTAAACATTGATCCTCGATCAATTGGGCATGTTATAGAGGTTTATAACCAAGTAAAAGATTCTGAAAATCCCATACAAAGGATGAAGGAAGAACTTTTTCTCATATTGGAGGTCGATGAAACAAATAAGCTTGTTGGCCAGCTATTTGGAAAGTCTGAAGACCCCGATCCCTTTTTAAAAAGTGGAAGCTCATCGAGCACCAGTAGGAGTACCAATGTGCCAACTCAAACACTAAAAGAAAAAGAAATTAGCACCATAGCTGCAGCATATGGTTGGATTGGGTTTTATAAATCTGGGCCATCTGAATTTCTTGGAAATTTTGCCCTTTGCCCTAATAAATTATCTGTTTTTGGAAAAAAATTCGATTGTGCTGAAGCCGCTTTTCAATGGAGAAAGTTTGACCTGATCATTCAACAAAATAAAGGTCAACCCGTAGCTAAAGAACTGGAAAAAGCGATGAAATCCACGCAGAACAACTTCTTTACTTCGGATGGAGAAGGTGCCTTCCAAATTAGCAGAAGACTAGATGAGATTGCCTGGAAAAAGTATAAAATATCTCCGGTCAATTGGCGAAATGGGGAAAGAGATAAGGCCATGTGGGAAATCTTAGAGAATAAGTTCAAAGATCCAACTTTTAACGGCTTACTCCGCGCGACAAACGATGCCTATTTGTTAGAACACAATAATAAGACAGGCAAAGATTATTACTGGTCTGACAACAATAATGGAGAAGGTTTTAACATGTTAGGAAAAATGTTGATGCATATCCGAGATCGTCAATCTATGCCTAAATTTGCCCCCCTGGATCCAGCTGACCCTGAAAAAAAGCGATTCTTGAAAGATACAGAAGATCCTGTATCAGGCTATGCAAATTTGGCTAAGCAAATGTTCAATAGCTTTAATCCCCCTTACTCAATTCACTAAAGCAAAAGACCTCTCCTGACAAACCTGTTAGAAGAGGTCTTTTATCATTCTATGGATTATTGGGGAACTGTTCCCGCTGGTCCATAATCATATTCGGCAGCAAATTGTGTTGCAGGCGCCAATGCACCTAGAGTAATCGCCAAGGGAACTGCAACAGTGATTGTTGATGCCGGCGGTCTAAAGGCCACAACGTTATTCTGTAAGCTCAAGCTCACGTTTAACAACGCCGGTGCTGTTTGCACACCCATTGTGTAGTTTCCAAACACTGGATTGTTCACGACAATCTGTCTGTTTTGCAAAATAATGATGGTCGGATCAAATGGTAGTGCAGTCAATACCGTACCATCTGGTGTCACCACGTAGGGAGTTGGTCCAACACTAAATAAACCTAATCCAAGTGTCATGTTGAAGTTAAAGGTTAAGCTTGCTCCAACATCCGGTGTAAAGGGATTCGCTCCTGTAGCACCCGTTGCCCCAGTCGCACCTGTTGCTCCGGTAGCTCCTGTCGCCCCAATAGCGCCCGCTGCTCCAGCAGGTCCAGTTGGCCCTGTCGGTCCAGCTGGTCCTGTCGCGCCTGTGTTACCGGCAATCCCTTGAGGTCCCTGAGGCCCAATCAATCCTTGTGATCCTGCGGGTCCTTGTGCTCCTACAGGCCCTTGAGACCCTGTGGCACCGGCTGGTCCTGTCGGTCCCGGGGGCCCGCCTGATGGACCTGTTGCTCCAGCTGGGCCTTGTGCCCCAGGATCACCCTGCGCCCCTGGAATTCCGTCAGAACCTCTGCTCCCCCTTCTTCCATTTCCTGAAGCATACCCAGCAATTGCACCTGCAGCGGCACCTAAAATGATACTACTAATGATTTGCCACCGAGAAGAACTTCTGCAGCAAGGATCGGGTTGAGGACAACAAGGATATTCACATCCAGTGGATTGAGATTCCGGATTATGCATAAATTGAGGCGGCACATTCGCCGGATTTTGAGCTTCATCTCGAAATTCGCAATCGTACGGGGTTGCGTATTCAACTCCATGAAGATTTGTTGGTAGATTTAAACAAAGTGTAGAGCATATGGCTAATATCCCCATTCCCTTGTTTAATATTTTGGCTAATTTCACACATAACCTCCTTGTTTTTCTTTTGTGTAAACCAGCATATAAAGAATTATTTAAATTAAAAAAATATTTTTATCGTTTAGTTTTTCATTTCCTTTGAAAACTAGATATTTATGGAACAAAAAAATTTGAAAAAAGCATTCCAGAACAAAAAAGTTTACACAAAATCAGTTTTATTTCTAGGATACGCATTAATTAATGTCACAAAAGAAAAACTTTCGTATGACCAAAGCTTACATCTGCTTAATCGCGCTCTTTCATTGCTTCTTTATGCCTTTATATGGAGACGAAAAGTGCATTTTAAATTTAACGATTGAAAATGCAATTAACTTAGCCTGGGAGAGAAATCAAAATGTTTTAGATGCTTACGCCAAATTAGAATCGGCGGAACTAGGTGTTGAACTGCACGAAAAGGAGTTCGGCTTAAAAGTTTTTCGACGTGGAGATATTGGCTATGTAGGGGGAGGTAAAACAGGATCTGGCGCGACCATCGGGGGAGGAATCGATCTTGTTAAAAAATTCCCCTTTGGAACTGAAATCACCATTTCTCCATCTCTTATGAAGGCTGCTCATAAATATGACTCTCTCTTCCGCGCATGTATCTCTCAGCCTCTCTTTAGAGCTTTTAATTACGATTACTTTTTATCTCCTCTGCATTCATCCCAGTTTTCTGTACGCACAGCAACCCGTTCCTTGCTTCTGACACAAATCAATATCATGATTCAAATTATCCAGTCACTCTATGAAGTGGTTAAACAAGAAAAAATGTTGGTGCTGGATACGGAATCTTATGAACGTTTAAAAAAATTTACCGATGCCACACGTGTTAAAGAATCCATTGGATTGTCTGACGCGCTCGATGTCTATCGCGCCGAAATTGAACTCCGACATGCTCAAGATCAAAAAGAACAATCCAGAGAACGTTTACAAGATGCTAAAGATCGTGTCAGAGAACTTCTGTTTTTGGATTGCGATCAAGAATTTGAAGCCAACGTCTCTCTCGAATACTCTCCAGTTGATATCTCAATCGATGAAGCCATTAAAACAGCTTTAAATAAGCGTCTAGAACTCGAGCAAGCACATGATTATGTCTGCGAAAGCAAACGAATGGCAAAAATAGCCAAAATCAATCTAACTCCAGACTTTAATTTTTTAGTCGATTACAGCTCTTCTGCTCGAGATGAGATTTTAACACGTACATATTCAGGAAAAAGGGAAAGCAAATGGGGGATTGGATTGACCACTTCCACAGCAAACTTTGACAATTTCCATGAGAAAAATGCCTACGAACAAAGTCAAATGAATGTCGATAATGCCAAACGTAATTTTTTTATGGTTAAAAATAATCTAATCCTAGAAATCAAAAGAATGATGCGAGCACTGGACCGTACGCTAGATCGGATAGCCTCCCAAGAAAAACAAATTAAAAACTTTCAAGGAGAATATCATCTAGCTAAAGCAAAGTTTGAACATCGAATGGCCAACAACTTTGATGTTATTCAAGCCGAAAAATCAACACGTATGGCACAAAACGGTTTGATCAGTTCCATTATCGAACACATTATAGAAGAATATCGACTCCTTGCAGCAATGGGGGTTTTAATTGATAGAGAAGAGACATGTCGATGAAAAAAGTCTTGTTTGGATTAGTCAAGTGGAGCTTTTTTGTAGGGGGCTTAGCGACTTGGATCTATTTTCTTTCCCTTCAAGAGCATCCCTATCCTCCTAAATCTAATCTTCCAGAAATGATGACTTATGAAGTCAAAAAAAGAAGTTTTGCAGTGAATGTTGAAACCACTGGCGAGCTAGAGGCTGCTCAATCCACCTTAATCGCCTCCGCTGTCAGAGGGGATTTAGGAAAAATCATCTATTTAATTGCCGACGGAACAAGTGTCCCTGCAAATAAATTGCTGGTCAAGCTCGATGCCACACCTTTCGAAGAAACTATTGAAGACCTCGAACAGCAAGTTAAAGAGCAGGAAAGCAAAATTCTTGGCCTGAAGCATAAGCTAGCATGGGATATTTCCGCAGCCGAACATGATCAAAAAATGGCTACCCTCGAAGAAGACACGGCTCATTTAGAAATTAAAAAGATTATTGAAGGAGATGGTCCCCTTGAAAAGGCAAGACTGCAAGGACTTGTCCAAAAAGCGGCCATCAAATACGAAGAGATGCAAGGGTATGCCAATGATCTAGAATCTCTTGAGCAACAAGGTTTTCTAAACCCTAGCGAAAAAAGGCAGGCAGAAAAAAAACTGAATGAAGAGAAGGAAGCCTACGAAAATGCACGCATGCAGTACGAAAGCTATGTTAATCACGTGCTCCCCATGCAAATCATGAAAGCAGAAGCCGCCTTAAAACGGGCGCGCTCAACGGCCGAAGAAGCAGCACGTTCAACAGCTTATAATATCCAAACGACCCAATTCACTCTCGCCCAAGCTGAACAGCAGCTCACACACCTGCATGAGTCTCTAGAAAATGCTCGCAAAGAACTCAAACATACCGAAATTCTCTCCCCTTATGAAGGAATGGTTGTACATCGAGAAGACTTTAGACAAGGACAACGACGTAAACCACGTGTGGGAGACAATGTTTTAAAAAATCAGCCTATTATGGACCTCCCCGACCTTAATTCGATGCTCGTTAAAACGCGCATCCGTGAAATCGATTTACATAAGGTAAGCATCGGTAAACAGGCAACCATCAGTATTGACTCTTATCCCAATCTTTTCTTCTCCGGAAAAGTACATGCAATTGGGGTCCTCGCTTTAACAGATATCACCAAAATGGGTGATGAAAAATACTTTGATGTTACCATCGCGCTCGATAAAAATGACTCTCGCTTAAGACCCGGAATGACGGCTCACGTCACCATCCACTCAGATCAGATCGACAATGCCTTAACCATTCCAATCTATGCCCTCTTTGAAATGGAAAAACAACATTATTGCTATCTCTCGTCAGAAGACGAGTATCTTTGCCACCCCATTTCAGTGGGGAAAGCCAATCAACAATGGGTAGAAATCTTAGATGGATTGAAAGAGAATGATGTGATTTGTCTAAGTGAACCTCCCTCTTATACCAAAACCGAAGAGCCATTATGACAAAACCTTTTGCCATTCTGAAAGAGATTGATAAAAAGTTTGTCATGGGTGACACAGAGATCCATGCTTTAAAAAATGTGTCTTTAGAGCTACATATCGGCACTTTGACCGCAATTATGGGACCGTCTGGTTCGGGCAAATCCACCCTAATGAATATTTTGGGTTGTCTCGATCCACCAACGAAAGGCGAATATTTTTTAATGGATCAAAATGTCGCGCACTTGAGTGACATCACCCTTTCGACCATTCGGGCAACCCAGATTGGCTTTGTTTTTCAGTCATTTAATTTAATTTCTCAGTTAAGCGTCTATGATAACGTAGCGCTGCCTTTTTTATATCAACCACATCCGAAAGAGGTCAAAGAGCGCGTTTTATATGCAATTGACAAAGTCGGCCTTTCCCATCGTCTGACACACCGTCCCAATCAGCTTTCTGGGGGTGAAATGCAGCGCACAGCTATTGCGCGTGCTTTTGCGATTAACCCAACCTTTATCTTGGCAGATGAACCTACAGGAAACCTCGATACGGAAACAGGCAATTCCATCCTCACCCTTTTTGAAGATCTCAATCAACAAGGGGTCACCATTTTAATCATTACGCACGATCCGAGTGTCAGTACACACTGTCAAAGAACAATCAAAATGCGGGACGGACAAATCATCCATGATCAATGACATTAAGCAAGGAATCCGTTCCCTCCTCTTACAACGTTTACGCACATTTTTAAGTGCCTTAGGAATTTTTTTTGGTGTCGCTGCTCTCATTGCCATGCTGGCAATTGGGGAAGGCGCAAAACAAGAAACATTGCGGCAAATTGAACAGCTTGGGATGAATCACATTATCTTGCGCCAAACCGACTTAACAGAAGCACAACAGCAGGAAAGGCAAAAGCAATATGTGAAAGGCTTAACACTCATGGACGCCCAGATCATTTCCAACCTCTCCTGCATCTCTGCAAACGCCTGTTTTAAAGTCCTCAAGGGAAATTTGCAAATTGAAAACCAAGCTTTTACACCCGAAATTTTAGCCGTAAGCCCTTCTTTTTTTGAACTCAAAGGCCTCGACGTTAACCGAGGACGCTTACTTTGCCCTTTGGACCAGCAACAAAAACAGCATGTTTGCATTTTAGGCTATGATGTGGCTAAAGAATTGGGAAAAAAAGGGCACGTTTCTCAAAACATTTCGATCGATCATATTTCGTTTAAAATTGTGGGGATCCTAGACCACAAGCACTGGATTCCTGGAAAAACGAACGTGATGACTTCACGCAATTTAAATCGAATTATCTATGTCCCACTGGGCATTGATAAAACGCTTCCGCGTAAAACTTGGTTACACGATGATGCCCTTACAGAGATCGCTTTTCAGGTAAAAAGTAATCAAGATATCAACCAAACGGCCAAAACGATTCACCATATCTTAAATCGCACCCATAAAGGAATTGAGGATTATCAAGTCGTGATCCCCCAAGAGCTTCAGCATCAAGCTAATCGCACACAAATGACATTCAATATTGTTCTTGGGAGTGTTGCGGCGATTTCTCTTCTCGTCGGGGGGATTGGAATTATGAATATCATGTTAGCAAACGTCACAGAAAGAACCAGAGAGATCGGAATTCGTCGAGCTGTTGGAGCGAATCAGTACCATATTGCGAAGCAATTTTTAGTGGAATCTCTGCTTTTAACTCTTTCTGGAGTTTTTTTAGGAATTTTGGGTGCTCTTGCTCTCACAGAACTGATTACCTATTATGCAGAATGGGAATCCTTGATCACCCTTTGGTCTGTCTTGCTAGCCGTTAGCATGGCAACTCTTGTGGGTTTATGCTCTGCACTTTATCCTGCTGTTAAGGCGGCTCGTATGAATCCGATTAATGCTTTGCGCCATTTCTAGTTGGAATGTTTTTCTAAGAAAAGCTGAAAAACTAAACGATAAGGGCGCATTATACAGAAGTATAGTGCATATTTCGCGGCCTGAATCCACGTTAGCGGTTTCGTCTCATTTTTTTGTTCGATTGAGATGATTTCTTGAAAATCATAAGCTTGATTAAAAAATCGGGTTACAAGATCTCCTTCGAAATGTAAATGCCACGTTTCCAAACGCTTTTTCAAGAATTGGGGAAGATTTTTTCCGGATTCGTTGAGTAAAGTAGGCAAATTCAGCTGGACTTCCACTGGTTTCATCCGCTTTTTTCGTACCCCCCTTTCAATCGAGGCATAGCAGTCATAAATCATCCCCTTCCCTTCCTTATTCATGTTGGTAAAATAATGGGTTTGATCCTGTAAAAAAACTTCTGCAGCACATAACTTCCACCGATTGAAGGTTTTCTCATGCAAAATCCAAATAATCTCATAACCGCAACTTCGATAATCCTGGCATCGATTTTGCATCTCTTCTTGTGTAATGGGTGAACATTGCACTTCGAAAATCAATTTTTTAGATTTCCAAACCACATCCGCGATGCGAGAAACGGTAGGAAAAGGACATTCAAGCACACAATCATTTTCGGGAAGTAAGCGATAAAGGTAGGTTTGAACCTGGATATGCTCCATGCTTTTGCGATGCAAAGAGCAGGCTTGATTGATTTGCAAATGATAGTAATGCTTCTGTCTGTGACGGCCACCTCTTAATCGAACGGCCTTTTGACATTCCAAACAAATATAATCGCAATGTTTTTCAGCATGAACCGCGGCTACTAATTGATTGTGAAGATTGAACGCAAAAAGTTGCATAATGCACCTCATATGGCTAGTAAACACACCGATTAGTCAAAAACTTTTATACAAATACTTAAAATAATCTTGAGATTAATCTCCAACTCTCTATAATGCAATCAGCTCAACCTTGACAAAAACTACCCAATCGTCACAAAATTGCTCTACTGATTTTTCGGGCGAACGGAAAAAACAAACGTATATTGATGAAGGATTCATCGCATTTTGTCAAGATGAATATTCAAAGAATTATTCGAATAATGGTAACCTACAATGGTGCTGTGTCTCTTCTACAATTGAGGATGTTAATTGAACAAAAAACTTGCGTCTAACTTTAAATCCTCCTCTTTCGATTTCTCACTCAGACACGATCTGATTTCTTATTTTCGCACTTTTCGCCCTTTTTTTGAATTTATTGTTCGCATTCCTGAATAGGAACTGCGCCTGGAAACAAAAACTTTTAGGAAAACATGAGCAAAGTAAATTTTTCACAAACATTCTCCCAGCATCACCAACAAAAAGTTGATGAACTTGTCTCGCTTGCAAAAGAACAGGGATACATCACCTACGAGGAAATTAACGAAATCCTCCCAATGACTTTTGACAACGCAGATCAAATTGACCAAGTCCTGATTTTCTTAAGCGGGATGGATGTTCAAGTTCTGAATCAAGCGGAAGTCGAGAGGCAAAAAGAGAAGAAGAAAGAAGCCAAAGAAATGGAAGGGCTTCCTAAGCGATCTGAAGGTTCCCCGGACGATCCTGTTAGAATGTATTTAAAAGAAATGGGATCTGTTCCTCTCCTCAGCAGAGAAGAAGAAGTGGAGATTTCCAAACGGATCGAAAAAGCGCAAATTCAAATCGAACGAATCATCATGCGTTTCCGCTATTCCACAGCCGAAGCCATTTCGATTGCCTCTTACCTTATTCAAGGAAAAGAGCGCTTTGATAAATGCATTACAGAAAAAGAAGTGGTCAATAAGCAAGAATTTTTGCACCTCCTTCCAAAGCTTTGTGATCTTTTAAAAGATGAAGATGCCATTCTAGAACAGCTTTTACTGAAGCCACTCTCAGAAACATTGGAAGAAGACATTGAAAAATGCCGAATCCGCACACAAGCCTATTTACGTAGACTCCACTGTCGACATAACGTCATTGAAGACTTTGGTGAAGTGATTTTACGGGCTTACGACCGTTTCTTAGCCCTTGAAAAAGATATCAATGAGCTTAAACCACGTGCTGAGCGTAATAAATATGCCGCTGCAAAATTGAATGCAGCCAAGCGCAAGCTCAAAAAACGGGAATTAGCGGCGGGACGTTCTTTAGAAGATTTCAAAAAAGATGTGCGCATGCTTCAACGTTGGATGGATAAAAGCCAAGAAGCAAAAAGAGAAATGGTTGAATCCAACCTGCGCTTAGTCATTTCGATCGCCAAGAAATACACAAACCGCGGCCTATCCTTCCTTGATTTAATTCAAGAAGGCAATATGGGTCTGATGAAAGCGGTTGAAAAGTTTGAATATCGTCGCGGTTACAAATTTTCAACTTATGCGACTTGGTGGATTCGACAAGCCGTTACACGTGCCATCGCAGACCAAGCAAGAACAATCCGTATTCCGGTGCACATGATCGAGACGATCAATAAGGTCTTGCGCGGCGCAAAGAAACTAATGATGGAAACTGGTCGTGAACCAAGCCCTGAAGAACTCGCTAATGAACTTGGCATTACAGCTGAACGTGTACGTGAAATCTACAAAATTGCCCAACATCCGATCTCGCTACAAGCTGAAGTAGGTGATGGCGGTGAAAGCCAATTTGGGGACTTTCTAGAAGATACAGGAGCAGACTCACCCGCGGAAGCAACTGGCTATTCCATTTTAAAAGACAAAATGAATGAAGTATTAGCCACATTGACTGATCGCGAACGCAAAGTTTTAATTCAACGTTTTGGCCTTTTAGATGGCAAACCCAAGACTTTGGAAGAAGTGGGCGTTGAATTTAATGTAACCCGTGAACGTATTCGTCAAATTGAGGCTAAAGCCCTGCGAAAAATGCGCCACCCAACGCGTTCTAAACAATTGAAAGCGTTCCTAGATTTGTTAGATGTCGAATAAACATCGAATTTCCGGCTAAGTCAGTATCCTGGCTTAGCTCCATTTCCCCAAAGGTTCCCATGTCTTCCCGCAAACTAGATATCGAACAAGCCCTTTCTCTTTTAAAAAAAGAGGGTTTGCTAGCCCGTAGCGTCAAAGGTTTTGAGGTACGTGAACCTCAAATCAAAATGATGGAAAATATCCTCCAAGCCTACAATCAAGGGGAAATTGCACTCATTGAAGCGGGAACAGGTACGGGAAAAAGCATGGCTTATCTGATCCCAGCTATTTTGTGGTCACTTCAGAATAAAGAACGCACCCTGATTTCTACACACACAATTACTCTGCAAGAACAACTCCTTTTGAAAGACATCCCGACTCTTGTCAAAGCATTGGGTGTTGAAATCCATGCTGTCTTGGTTAAAGGAATGAGCAACTATTTATGTTTAAGAAAATTAGAAGAAGCTCGCCAGGAATTTCGTCTACTACCCGACCAGGAAAGCCAAGAACTTGAACAAATCGAGGCCTGGGCAGAACAAACAACTGATGGTTCTCGATCTAGCCTACATTTTGTCCCCTCGTCTACCACATGGGAAAAGGTTTGCGCAGAAAGCGACACGTGCAATCACATGGCCTGCCCTCACTATAAAGACTGCCATTTTATTAAAGCTAGACGAGAAGCTAATGAAGCTCAATTGTTAATTGCCAACCACAATATGCTTTTTGCAGATCTTCTCTTTAGAAGTGAGAATGAGCACTTTGATGATCCTGCATTGCTTCCCACCTACCATCGGATCGTCATCGATGAAGCCCATCATATTGAGGATATTGCTACAGACTTTTTTGCCGCACGTGTTTCACAGATTGGCATTCTACGCGTCATGGCCCGACTCACAGCTGAAAAACAAGGGAAAGTGCATGGTAAATTACCACTGCTAAAAGAAAAGATCCAAGAATGCTGCAAAAAAAATGCCACGCATGAGGTCAATTCCCTTTTAAATCGGCTTCAAATTGATTTGCCTGCGCTCCGAAAAGATTTGCTGAAATTTATTGTCGACGCTTTTCATATCTTTGGTTCTTTTGTGCAAACGCTCCAATCTCCTTACGCTTCCCAAGATCAAGACTGGAAAGAAAATAAGCTACGCCTTCTCCCCTTCCATGTCACGCACCCAGACTGGAATCAAAAAATTCTACCGCATGTTAAACTCACGCTAGAAGAAGCTCAACGCTATACTACAGCTCTTTCAAGTCTGGAAATGGATTTAAAAGCTTTAGATAACGATCAGCTAAATGAACAAACCAAGGGGATTCGATTCGACATTGCCGCATTATCGCAACGCCTCTCCCTCTTCACAAAAGCCCTAGAATCCTTTACCTCTTCAGAATTTTCTCCCTCAAAGGTTCGTTGGATTGAAATTCAATCGACGAGAATGATTCCATCCATTCAACTTGTACATGCCGATTTAGATGTTTCTCAAGCACTTGTAGATTATTTGTTCAAACCTTTTTCGACCATTGTTTTATGCAGCGCTACATTAACGACCAATAATCGCTTTGATTTTATCCGTAAGCGCCTTGGCCTCACAGCCGAGGCTCTGGCCAGTCGATCCATTAAAGAAGAAATCTATGGATCTCCTTTTAACTACAAAGAACAAGCCATGCTGGTTGTACCTGTGGATTTGCCAGAACCTGCCCATCCTAAGTACCAAGAACAAGCCTGTGAAAAAATTTGGCAAGCCCTTCAATCAAGCCGAGGAAATGCCTTTGTTTTATTCACTTCTTATACACACCTAAAAACATGCTATCAGATACTGCAAAAAAGATTAGAAGACAATCGCTTTCGCTTATTTAAACAGGGTGATGACAATCGTCAATCCCTACTGCAGAAATTTAAAGCTGCCGATCGAGCTGTTTTATTTGGAACCGATTCTTTTTGGGAAGGTGTGGATGTGATCGGCGAAGACTTGCGCTGTGTCATCATCGTGAAATTACCATTCAGAGTACCCAATGAGCCATTGATTCAAGCAAGAGCCGAAGCTATTTCAGCGCGCGGAGGTGATCCTTTTGGAGAGTATGCCCTTCCTCAAGCGATTATGAAGTTCAAGCAAGGTTTTGGAAGGCTGATTCGGGATAAAAATGATCGCGGGTGTGTGGTTTGCCTAGATTCTCGGTTAGTATCAAAATCTTATGGTTCTTCATTTATCAATAGCTTGCCTCCATGCCAGGTATTGCTCACACAAAGTGAGCATGTACAAATGAAGCTGGATGAGTTCTATAAAAGAACCTACCATTTTGTAAAAAACAAGCAGTAATTAAGTTCCTTAAGCAAGAAGACGTTATCTTAGTGCGAGCTTCTTGCTTTCAATTAATTTCTTATATCACCAGAAAAAAAAGCTCACTTCACCTTTGAATGCCTACTCATCAATAGTTGCTAGCCAAGCCAAACATTTGATAGTGTCCATAACCATTAAAATGAAACAGGCTTCAAAAAGAAGCCTGAAATAATAATACTAATGGACCCGCTTTGGTTAGTTAAGAATACGTTGAACAAGATGAGTTTGAATTTTGCGCAACAAATCTTGCGAGCTTGTTGGCAACTGCTTTAACTGGCCCAAACGTACTTGGAATTCATGGAGTTCTTGCTGAGTTTGAAGAGAAGAAGGATTTTGAACAATGGAGAATAAATCAGCTAAAGAAGCATCTTCAAAGCGACTCTCGTGAAGCGAATTATGCAAATTCTGAATTTGAGCAATGGGAGGCAATCTTAAAAAAGCATCTTGCCTTAGACCCTGAACAGCAACTCTTGGGGTGAGTTGATCTGGCATCTGAAGAATGCACTGAAACATTCTAGATCCTTTGTTTTGCATAATCTTCGTGTACAGTTCTCCGATTTGCTCTCTAATCCCAGTTTTGATTCTTTCTTTCTCATCGTCCATGTAGCGTTCAAATTCCCCTTTCCTCTGACAGATTGCAATAACGTCGTCCTCCACTTTTGCAGTAGGGACTTCAAATTCCCGCTTTTTCTTATTTATTTCTTCAAAATGTTTATCAAACATAGGCAAAGCAATTCGATCGATTCTCCCTTTTTGATCAAATTTCATGATTTTTCGAAGAACAGCTAAGCGAACCTCATGCATAATCGAGAGAGAAAAATCTACTTTAATCTTGTAAAGATTTTCAAGCGCAAAATTGTTACCCTCTCTTACATAACGTCTTTCATGGGAATCAAATTCAGAAAATAAATGCATATCTATCAACCTTGCTCGCACATCTTTTTGCAAAGAAGCAATATCGGCTTCAAATCTTCCTTGCTCGTAATAAGTGAGGCTCATTTCTTGCATAAATGGGCGAATATCAACACTCATATGAATCACATCTCTTATAGTATTTGGAATACGTGTGAAAGATTCTAGAGGTGTTACAGGATTAACCGGAATGGGATGTTTAATTGGACACTCCGCAATCTGATAATTTTGTATAAGCCTTTGATCATGGAACATTTCTCGACAAGGCAGACATTTTTCGTAAGAATTATAAAGATAAGAATCAAGAAAATAAGAATTAAGAACCTTTATAAGAACTTCACGCAAGAGAACAACATCTTTCAATTCATGTGTTTTATAAATTTTATATAAAATTTCTAAATATTTAACACGATCGTCAATTGACAGATGGGGATTCTCAATAAAGGTTTTTCCTTCGTGATCTTGCTCTAGTAGATATTCTTTTCCTCCATAAAGATAAATGCCCTCATAAACGCTCAATTGTTTTATAAAATCACGCTTATCTTCCTCACTGCGAAAGGATTTCACTCGTTCAAGCAAAGAATAGGAATAATTAATTGCAGGTGGAAAATAACTTGGCTTAGGATAATAAGAACCGTAATCAGAAAAATTATGCATGGGTATTCACCTTTTTAATTGTTAAACGATAAATAATAATAAAGATTATAAATAAAATAACAATAACTTAAAACTACAAAAAACCCAACAATAAGAAAGCGGACTAGTTCTTAAATTTTTCAATTAATTGAATTTAACATTAAAAATTTCTGAAAAAAAAGATATGTTTTTCAATAACCACACATGACCCCTTTAAGTCTTAGGAAATAATCTGCGTACAGTTATGAAGACTCCTCATCTGGATGTCTTGAATCCCCTCCAAAGTAAAACATGAGTCGCAGAAAACGCTTATCTAACATTGATTGCTACCCTCCAAAAAGTGAGCGGTCCATCGAGCTCCTCTTTCTTAAGATTATAGTTTTTTGTTAGACTCTATTTTATCACAAAAAAATGAGAGGAAACCGATGACACAGCTTAAGAACATGTTATTTGTGATTTTTTTATTGATGTATACAATTGCCGCACATTCCACAGATGTGCTGATCATTGGCGGAGGCCCCTCCGGTCTTGGTACCGCCATTGAAGCCTACCAAAAAGGGATGAATGTGAGAGTCGTGGAAAAGGAAAAAGACTGCCTCCACGCTTATTGGGTTTTTCTTACAAAAGCTTCTTTATCTTTACTAGACAAGTGGAAGGTGACAATTCCTGAAATGACAATGGTCCAATTTGAGGGCAAATCAACCGGATTAGTCCAAATTAAGTATCTTAACCGAGCTCTCAAAAATCGAGTCAAAGAACTAGGAATTGAAAGAACATTGGGAAAATTCATCGCGGTTGATGAAAGTAATTTTACTGCTGAGATAAACACACTTAATGGAAAAATATTCATTCCTTACGATTTTATCGTCGCTGCCGATGGTTCTCAAAGCCACTTACGCAAGCAATTAGGCATGGACTGCGATCCCTCTTATCAAACAGTAGGAGCTTGGGCCTTCTTCCCATTCGACAATTCGGGAGGGGCTATTACGTCAGAAATTATTGATCAGCAATATTATTATATCCGTCGAATTCTTTTGCCTGGAGGAAGTGCAATTAGCCTGCAGGGTGTATGTTATGATCCTAAGTTTTTTTCAAATTATACACTTGCACAATTTCGAGAAAGGCTTCTGGCACAAGGCTGGACTTTGGAAGCAGAAATGATCCGAGCCAGAAACCCTAATGTTATTTACGAAAATAATATGAGTGTCTTTTTGCAAAAAGCTCAAACCTTCTCCAACAAAGAAAGTCGGATTCTTCTTGTGGGAGAGGCCGCGGCATCTGCAACTTTCTTTGACTGTATTGGATTAAATACAGCCTTACAAAGCGCAGTCTATGCGGGAGATTTTTTTAGCAAACCCTATAAAGATAGATCCTATAAAAAATTTAATCAAAAAATGGAAGCGGCATCGAAGCAATTGCTCGATTACAGCGCCTACTTATTTTCACAATGCGCGTCCTAATGGATGTTCATGATATAGTAAGATTTAATTGGCTTTTGTTTTAAAAATTAACACTTTACAATTATTTTAATGCGAAAAATTCGATAATGAAGTAATGTATTTATTTGCTGCTGCTTGGGATAACTAGAAGCTATTAAGCTTATCAACGATATTTTTTTTGTTAAGGGATTACAACGCCAAAGGGATAGCTACACACTTGTGTGTTTTCATCTTGAACTTTGGGGAGTGAACCCACCTTTACAAGCCGTGTTGATCACGCCAGCTTCTTAGCCCCTTTCAGCAGCTTTTTTTTCTTTTTCATAAAAAAAGAAGAAAAGCTATTGACGAAAATCGTCTTTTCAGCCAATCTTTTCATTTTTACGGCGATCGTAGCTCAGTTGGTTAGAGCGCTGGATTGTGGTTCCAGAAGTCGCGGGTTCGAATCCCGTCGTTCGCCCTCTTTTTTCTCCCCCCATTAAATTATCCTTGTTGAAAAATCCCTTTCATGGCACCCTGAAGGGCTATCTACGCCTTCCACGTCCAAATGGGGAAAGCGTTGCAAGTTTTCCGACTTTCTCGCATGAAGGAATAAACCGATGTCCACACTTGAAGCGATTTTTCTTGGTATCATCCAAGGATTAACCGAATTTCTGCCCGTCAGTTCCTCTGGCCATTTAAAGCTCATGCAAACTTTAATGGGGCTTCAAAATTTGGATCAATACATCTTATTCGATCTAGTCTGCCACTTGGGAACCTTATGCGCCATTTTATTTTTTTTCTCTAAAGAGATCAAAGAAACCTTCACATCGAATCGAACACGCTTATTACAAATCACACTTGCCACGCTCCCTTTATTTCCCCTGGTGATTTTTCTTAAACCGATCGAATCGATTTATCAAAAACCTCATTTACTCGGCTTCTTTTTTCTCATCACCTCTCTTCTCCTATTTCTAGGTGTACGTTACCAAAAAGAAACACCTCCTAAACATCCTTGGAAAACACCATTTTTAATTGGTTGTTTTCAAGCTCTCGCAATTTTTCCCGGTATTTCCCGCAGTGGCGCGACCATTTCTGGAGCACAATTGCTCGGATGGAATATACGGGATGCTTTGACATTTTCCTTTTTAATGGCGATTCCCGCCATTCTTGGAGGAATTGCCGTTGAAACGCTCAAATTAATGACCACAGCCTCGGCAGCACCTTCCATTTCTCTGTCTGCATATGCAGCAGGACTCCTCACCTCTCTTTGTGTGGGATATGCTTCTTTATTTTTTTTGCAAAAAATAGCCATGCATCACCGCTTTATTTATTTTGCATGGTACTGTTTTGCTTTAGGAATATTTGCAATTATTTATTTCAACTTTTAGTTTACAAATTGACGCACCGATGATCGTCCTTGTAAAAATCATTAAGGGAAAAAATGGCTAAAAAAAAACAAATAAAAATGACATCGGCATCTACGAAAGATGTCACTCCCTATAATACCGAAATGCGAGGCATCTTCTTTTTTAGTGTATCCATCATATTAGCTTTGAGCCTTTTAAGCTTCGCGTATGGACAAGAGTCTAAAAACTGGCTAGGCCTGATCGGACATACCATTGGATGGATTTTCCATGCTTTATTTGGATTAAGCAGCTATTTAATCCTCATTTTTCTTGGATGGATCAGCTGGCGCCTTCTCTTTAATCATCCCATTAATCGCCTTGCGAAAAAAGCCTTAGCTGTTGCCATTGTGGTTGGCTCTTTATCCATTCTCCTTTCTCTCATTGAAGAGCAATTTCCTACGATCCGCACATTTTTGGGCCACTCTTTTTACACGTATTCCTGGTTCAAAAAACAACGCTACCACTTGGGGGGAGCCCCTTTCTATTACCTCTATCGCGACATGCCCTCCTTTAATCTTGTCCGCATGCTCAATACAACAGGAGTCGGCTTAGTCTTTTTTAGCACCCTTGTTGCCTCGTTGCTTTCTTTGGCAAAAATCACTCCAGACCAAATCTTGCAAGCGCTGACTAACTTTTTTACTCTTATAAAAGAAATCTCAAGAGAGAAGTGGGATGCCCTATTTGCCCCTCGAGAATATGCGGAAGAACCCGTTTCTAAATCTTCAAAATCATCTTTTTTACAAGCTGAAGAGGAAGAAACCGTTCCTTTTCAGGAAAATGATTTAAAAAATCGGCCCTCCTTTGCACGGAAATACGCCTTCGATCCCATCTTAAAAAACACCTTTGGAGAAGCCCCCCGCATGGCTCTTCCCATGCCTGATGCCCCCATAGAAAATGATGATGATCTGATGCCCCCCTCCTCTATGCAAAATGTGGATTTTGAAACATCTGAGCTCAACAAGAAAGACGCGGCAATAGCCGCTCAGAAAGTTTACAACGGGGATTTCACCAATTACGAAGTCCCAGAAGACACGCTTTTAACAAATCCCAAAAATATTGACCAAACCCTGCTGAAGAAAGATTTACAACGCCAAGCCGAAATTCTTGAAGAAACCCTCAATAGTTTTGGCATTGAAGCAAAAGTTGGACAGATTCACTGTGGCCCAACCATTACATTGTTCGAGGTACATCCTGCCATCGGCGTCAAAGTGCAAAAAATTCGCACGCTTGAAAATGACATAGCCCTCAATATGCAAGCCAAGTCTATCCGCATTATTGCACCTATTCCAGGCAAAGCCGCCGTGGGAATTGAAGTACCAAATCAAAATCCTCAAGAAGTTGCGTTTAAAGATATTTTGCATGCTTACCAGCAAGGTGGCAGAAAATTTCACATACCCGTACTCCTGGGAAAAACGGTTCTCGGAGAGTATGTAATGAGCGACTTAGCAAAAATGCCCCACTGCATTATTGCAGGTGCCACAGGATCCGGAAAATCTGTTTGCATTAACACCATTGTGATGTCGATTTTGCTCAACGCAAAGCCAGATGAAATCAAATTGCTTATGGTAGATCCGAAGAAAGTCGAATTGACTCCTTATACCCGCTTACCACACATGCTAGCCCCTGTCATTACAGAACCGCACGGAGCTTGTGCCGCATTGAATTGGCTTGTAAAAGAAATGGAAAATCGATACGAGCTCTTAAAAATTTTATCCGTTCGAAATATTGAATCTTTTAATCAACGCAAACGTGACATTGCTTTTGAAGAAAGCTTAGAAAAAGAAATCCCCGAAAAACTGCCTTATATCGTGGGGATTATTGACGAGCTTGCCGATCTGATGATGGTGTCTAGCAGTGACATTGAAACTCCAATTGCCAGAATTGCACAAATGGCTCGCGCTGTAGGCATTCACTTAATTCTTGCGACCCAACGCCCCTCTCGCGAAGTAATCACAGGGATTATCAAAGCAAACTTTCCGACGCGGATTTCATTTAAAGTGGCTAGCCGAGTGAACAGTCAGATTGTGTTGGACGAAACAGGTGCAGAATCTCTGCTTGGAAATGGAGACATGCTCTTTCTTCCCCCAGGAAGCTCCCACCTCATTCGCGCTCAAGGCGCTTATATTCGAGATGAAGACATTATGGGTGTGGTGAAGAAAATTTGTGATCAAGCCCCACCAAATTACGTCATTAACTCTTTTGATCAAGGATCTTTTGAAGATTTTCAAGCAAGTCAAGCAGAATCCCCCGCTGATCAACTCTATGATAATGCCCTTGAAATTGTGCTAAGCACAGGCAATGCATCCACAACATTTTTACAACGTAAATTGAAAATAGGATACGCCAGGGCAGCTAGTTTGATTGATCTTTTAGAAAGTCAAGGTGTGATAGGACCAAATGAAGGCAGCAAGCCAAGAAAAGTTCTCCTCTCTAGAAAAAATGGGGGGGAAGAAATTTCTCACAAAAATGCAATCGCTATCGATGATGAGTAAGTTATTTTTTATCAGCGGGTAATTTTTTCTTCTCAAACTTGAGTAATCCCCCCCGCGAGTCTAAATTATCAATGAAATGCTGGTTAAGTTTTTCAAAACGTTCCAGCATTGCCTTGATGTGTGCTTGTGTCTCAGCATCAAAGCTATGTGATAGATGGCTACGCGCTAATTCTTGATCCAACTCCTGTAATTTACTAAGCAAATCGAATTCCAATAACTGTAATCGATTGATTTCTTCTTCCAGGGGAGCTTGTGTGGATAAAACATTGAGTTTTTCGGCCACCTCAACTAACTCCCTTAGAATAAGTTCGATGTGATTAATGAGAGTGATATTTTCACTTTTCATAATAAAGACCTCGGGTTTTTAATTAAGAATTATGAAAATTGCATGCCACTTTATAAAAAAACAAGCATGACGGCCTAATTACCGCCATGCTCAAAAAATTTTAAATCCTAGAAAGATATGCCTTTACTGAATCCATTTTCATTACTATACCAATAATCTCAAGCTCCCCTCGCTTTAGTGCAATATCGTAAGGGCGTTCGCCTTGCGTCTTCTTAAAAAATAGTTCCGGATCTTTTTCAATCATAAGAATGACTAATTCAAGCCAATCCTTATCGTTAAGAAATTTTTCGTAGAGAGGTAAAAAATACCTTTTTGATTCGTCGCCATAATTTTTCAATAAATAAGAACCAATATCAATAGATTTACCACTAAGAACGGCATCCCATATTTTTGCTAAAAGGGGATCATCTATAGTCACTTCCTGGAGAAGTTTTTCAAAGAAGGGCGAATAGCAACTTTTTACTGAACTAATTAACGCTTCACGATAGGCCTTTAGACGAACCCCTTCCGCCAGTTGAGCCACTACTTGCATAGCCTCAACAAATACGACATGATCTTTCGTATAAACAGCCAATTTTAAGACGGCATTTGGATCTTTGGCCGCTTTCTTAGTCTTCAAAAACGAACTAAAATAGCCCGCCCCCCTTCTCACATCTTTTTCAGAAGGGACACCCGAACTTTTGCAAAGAAACAGGAGTCTTTCCACATCTTTGTAGGCTGCATTCATTCCCTCGCTTAATTGCTGAGCTTGGATAACGATATCTTCAACTAAAGCATTTTCATCTTCCTCTAGCATAACGCCAGGATACGTTTGGCTTGTACTTTGAGATTGGGCACGGATGATTTGATTGAGCTCCGCTTTAATTCTGTCTTCTTCAGATTTTGTCGGCTGGCCATTTGTTTTTTTAAGAATCGCTAACTGTGCTAATAGCGCATTGACTTGTTCTGTTCCCTTATCATTTTCTCGCTGTGCTAACAGAGCTAGATTTATAAAATCATCAATATTTTTTTCGTGATGTTGCTGAATTGACTCTTCAAAGAAAGGTGTTTTTTCGGAAACTGGGGCTGAGGACAGTAATTTAAGCTCCTCCTCTAATAATTTTTTTTGATGCTTTTCTACCTGTTTGGCTTCATCAAATTTTCCCTGAGCTGTCAAAGATTGAATTATTTGCTCATCGTGAACTAACTCCTCATTCAACTTTTGCGCGAGAGGAGAAACATTTGATTGAGCCTCTCCATCTTCCACATAGTTTTCCAATTCAGATTGGAATTTTTTAATCTTTTCCTGGATATCTTCTATACGTTTTTGTTCTCTTTCGTAACTATCTTGTTCTTCTTTTAATTTTTTAAGCTCTTCTTCAGCCTTTACGATCTGCTTTAAAGGATCCATACTTCGATATGGATCCTCAGCCATTAAGCAGGAATTTTTTTTTTAGCGTTTTCTAATTCCTCTGAAAACTCACGCGCTGATCCAATGACGCTTTCCAGCTGTTGAACGGGATCTTTTCCCCTTTTCTCACTGGCCTCTGAAACTGACAAAGTCGAACCTGAGGATTCAATCACAACAGCTGCACCATTTGAAACATCCTGGTTAACTTGCTGCGCCACTTCACTCTTGTTACCTGCAGGAATTGGTTCATCTTGCGAAACCCCTGATTTTCTAGTTATACGTACTTCCGCATTGATTTCCTCTTCTTCTTGCTTTGTGAGTTGTTCATCGGCAAGTCTTTCTTCTTCTTCAGCTTTTGCTGCTTCCCCAGCTTTTTGTTGGGCATCTAAAGCTGCTACACGCTCTTCTTCTTGCTTTGCAAGTTGCTCATCGGCAAGTCTTTTTTCTTCTTCAGCTTTTGCTGCTTCCCCAGCTTTTTGTTGAGCTTCTAAAGCTGCTACACGCTCTTCTTCTTGCTTTGCAAGTTGCTCATCGGCAAGTCTTTTTTCTTCTTCAGCTTTTGCTGCTTCCTCAGCTTTTGCTGCTTCTTCAGCTTTTTGTTGAGCTTCTAAAGCTGCTACACGCTCTTCTTCTTGCTTTGCAAGTTGCTCATCGGCAAG
>NZ_BAWW01000026.1 GCF_000875975.1 Parachlamydia acanthamoebae
GCATTCAATCTGAACCAAGATCAAATTCTCAAGTTAAAAAACTTTGAAAATTTGAGTATTACTCAATTCTATAATATGTGGGTCATTAGCTTTCGCTAACTTTCCTCACACAAGCTCTATAATTTATTTGCTTGCACATTGTCTTTTCTTCACTGTCAAAAAACTTGCATCGCTCACTGGCTTTGCTTTTCGTTTCACTCGTTAGCGTCTTGCTTATTTGCGAAAGAAACTAAGACAATACAAAAAGACACATTATTTCCGCAACCCCTTTT
>NZ_BAWW01000027.1 GCF_000875975.1 Parachlamydia acanthamoebae
AAGAGTTCGATTTTATAGTCCTTGCGGACTTTCGCCATTTTTTATGAAGAATTCTTCTTCAAGCGTCGATTTTTATCAGTGATTATTTTAAAAAACTTTTACTGACTTGCAAACTTTTTATTGTTTGCTTATCTTACGCTTTTTGATTACTTGATTTGTTACAATCATTTGCCTTTCTAGATATCATTCTGTTTGACTTTACGTCTTTATTTTATGCTCAATCAATGAACTTAAAAATGCGGTTACCAAGACTTGAACTTGGGACCTCGACATTATCAGTGTCGCGCTCTAACCAACTGAGCTATAACCGCAAGTGCATTGGAGATTAGGAGACTCGAACTCCTGACCCTCTGAATGCAAATCAGATGCTCTACCAACTGAGCTAAATCCCCGATAATGTTAAGTTGCACTGCTGAGATTAATGCAAAGACTTTTGACAGTGAAAAGAAGACAATGTGTCAAGCTTATAGAGCTTGCCCAACCTCGGAAGATAACCTCAGTTATCTTACCTGTCCTTTAAAGGAGGTGA
>NZ_BAWW01000028.1 GCF_000875975.1 Parachlamydia acanthamoebae
GGGAAGAAGTCTTTAACGTGAAATACACAGCTTAATTTTTAAAAAATTGGATGCGCTATTAGATGCTCAAAACACAACATTTGACAATATCTCCGCTCCAGGAGCTATTCCTTTTAATAGCAGAGCTGTAACGCTTGTTCATAAAGCGCAAACTGGTGGTGTTATTACAATCCCACTGTCTGGAAACTATCTCATTGAATTTGAAGGGACATCCAATGTTTCCTCAAATTTTACTTTTCAACTAAAAGTCAATAATGCTGTTTTTGATCTTCCTGTGACAATTAGTGATGTGCTAGCAAATTCTCAGAAAGTCTCTTCAACAACCTCGCAGCTTTTAAATGCTGGTGATCAAATTAGTATCGAGACGGATCTCATTTTTTATGAAGCTAATTTAACGCTGACAAAGCAATGATAGCGCATTTTAGAGAGGATTTCAGATTTCAAAAATCCTCTCTAAAATGCTCCTCGATTAATTTTGAGGGGAAAAAATATTCATAAATATTGAAATCTTGATTTTAGATTATGTTCGAGTTTACGAGCGAACTCCAAATTTTTGACTGCTCGACGTTGTCATCATAAAATCCAGTGATTGAGGCTTCCATAGGTTTCGTTAATTTTTCCTCGTTGAATGCATAAAAGAATTAAGGCTATTCCCATTCCGCAAGTCAAGGCTAAAGATAGAGGGGTGAATTCTTTTAAAAACCAGGTGCTTGCGATTAAGCACAATCCTAAACCCATATTCAAATACCGAAAAGATCGGATTACTTCGGCTACCGATATAATCGAAATCGTGGTGATGAGAGCTCCTAGAATATAAGGTGCTGTTGTTTCATCTCCAAAGGAGAGAAAAGATTTGGAAAAAAGAAGCGTTATTCCGATAAGAGCGCTTAAGGCTAAGTTCCAGGGAAGACCAACACCTTTTACCATGCTTAAACATTTATCCAAGCATCCATAAGTGATTATCGAGGCATCGCGCTCATTCAATAACGGCTCACCACCTTTCCAAAATGTTTTCCAGAAAGAATTTCCGCTTTTCGTTGATTGTGATAGAAATTGCAGGGTTGCTGCGACCTCGTCAACGGTCAGGGCAATCATTGCCAGCATGCAAAAAGCGGTTAAAAGACACCAAAAACACCAGTATCCTACTAAGATGGGCTGGAGCATGATTAAGATGATGCTTGTCAGGCCAACGGGAATCACCAAGACTCCAAAAAAAATCACAGCCCATGGCATGGTATACCACCGTTTTATACCACCTTTGAATCCTGTCAAAGTCTCAATTGTATAGGCAAATGCTCCTAAGCCTGCATCTGAGATGGGGAATGCTTTTGAAACGGATGAGGTAATGACTTTAAGAGTTCCGTTATCAAAAATAGGATCCCAAATATGATTAAGATAGCCTAATTGATAAGAGGCCATGTAGCGAGATGAAAACCAACAAACAAATCCTAAGGCAATAATGGGAGCTCTTTGAGGCCATGAGGAGGGGTTGTAAGACCATCCTTCTGGAATGGGATTTCCGAACGTTTGGTTTTGAACAGTCACACCAGGAATTAAAATTGAAAAGATGATGACTAATGATCCTACAAGGGTTTCATTTAAGTAAGTCAGTGCGTCGGGTGCCCAAAAAAGAAGGGGCGCGAATTGAAGCCAAACGCCAATTGCGGCACAAACCCAGGGCTCCCATGTGTGTCTAGTGTTTAATGCATAAAAGCCAAAGGTGACCAACAAAATGCCGCATAAAATATCATTCCAGTAGAGGGTGCGACTCTGAGAGGTAAATGTCAAGGGAGTGAAAATTAACCAACACCCTAAAATGACAATTACATAACGAGTCCAACGGTCTTTTTGTTCAGAGTAAAGCATTATTCTTTCATCGATTTAGGAATTGACAGATCATTGGCTTTATACCATTCCAGAGGATCTGCTTTAAGGGATTTGATCATTTTTTGAAGGGAATGACCCACAAAATTTTTCGGTGTCCATCCCAAAGTCTCCCTTGCACGCGTAATGTCTAACGTGTAGTTATCATCCGCGATGTCGATCATCCAAGGTTTGATAAAAAAAATTTTTTCAAATGGGGAGTGATCTAAAATCCATGCACCTATTTTGGCAATCCACTTAGGAACTTGATAGGTTTTGAATGTTTTACCATAAAGTTGAGAAGCGATAATCCTTTGGATTTGATCGTAACTTAATGTGGCGTCTTCCCCGATTAACACTTTTAATTCGGGGGGGAGTGTATGCCTTTTTTCGACAGCCAACCAAATGGCTTCCGCAAGGTCGTCTAAATGCAAAAAGGGAGAGCCATGGTTGAGATTGCCAGAAAAAAGATGGCTAATGAGTTGTTTTTCATAGATGCGTTGAATTTGGTTCGCGATAGGGATGGAGTGGCACTGATCGTCGTAGCATCCTGCGATTTGCATGATAACGGCGGGAATAGTGCCTCTATTTTGTTGAATCAGAGCTTCCGTTTTAACCTTGGATTTTGGATAGTCCCATTTAGGATCAATCGGAGAGTCTTCGTTAATCGTTCTTCCTACTGGGCAAGGGGCATAAATTAATTGGGTTCCAGAAAATAAAAACTGTTGGGTGTCAAATTTTTGTACTTCTCGAAGTAAGCGTTCTGTTCCCTCGACGGTAATTTTTTGATAAAGAGTCGGGTCTCCCTCTCCAAAGCTATAATATGCAGCGAGATGGATGACCGAAATGATTTTGGGGCCATATTTTGTGCGGGCAATATGTAATCCATTTTTGACGCTTTCATCTGAAGTGATATCGACTTGAATGAATTCAACGTTATCATTTTTGTATTTAGAGGGAACAACATCAAATCCTACCAGTGGGTATTTACCACCTAGTCTTTGAATGACGCTTCGTCCAATCCTTCCACTGCTTCCTGTTATGAGAACAAAGCCTTCTTCATTCACCTGATTTCTCCTGTAATTATGTCACTCAACGTTCTAAACTCTTAATTTGCTTTCTAATCAGTCTAAGAAAATAATACAACCAATTTTATTAGGATTTTACTCTGATAAAATGGCGTTTTTGTCTTTACTCGAAACAACTCATCTAATAACCTAATGATTTGGGAAAATAATAGGGATGTCTCGGGCTATTCTAATTGTTTAAACAAAATTCTTTGCAAAGGAACGACTTAAACCCTTTTAGATGCAATGGTGATCATGGAAAAATTTGAGAAAGGTCAGGATAAGATTCAGAAAATTTGCGATACTCTTCGCAAGGAAACTCTTGAACCAGCAAGGCAAGAAGCTCAGGAAATTATTGCTGAAGCGCATGCCAAGGCTGCTAAAATTATCAAAGAAGCTGAACAGCAGGCTGTTACATTGCATGCACAAGCCCGCAAATCCATTGAACAAGAGCGGAACGTTTTCCAATCCTCTTTGGAACAAGCTGCTAGACAAGGTCTTGAATCTTTACGTCAATCAATTGAGCATAAGCTCTTTAACGAAGAACTAGAAGGTCTTCTAGAAAAACAAACGGCAGATCCAAAACTTATTGCAAATGTTGTGAACGCTATTGTTGAAGCTGTTCAAAAAGAAGGCATCTCTTCCAATTTAAGCGCTGTCATTTCCAAACGAGTTTCTCCTGAACAAGTGAACGCTTTGCTTTTAGAGAATGTGAAAAGCAAACTGAATGAAAAAGGAGTCACCTTAGGCAATTTTTCGGGTGGTGCAGAAGTTAAATTGCATGGCAAACGCCTAACAATTGACATCACAGACCAAACATTAAAAGAACTTTTGGCCGGCTACGCGCGAAAAGATTTCCGTCAGCTTATTTTTGGCATTAAAGGTGGGTAGTTTATGACCCAGTATTATTTTGTTGGCTCAGCACTTCCCGAGCTCAAAATCGATATGCCTCCTGAAATGAATTTTCATGAATTCGAAACATTGCTGTATGAAAATTTACAACCTGATGATTTAGAAGGTCTTAAACTTCTTCGTCGCTATTATGATATTCAAAATATGCGCGCATTTTGGAAAAAGGAGCCCTTTGATCATTTAGGCGCTTTTGATGAAAATGAGCTGGAGGATGCGCTTGTTGTGAGGGAGGGATTTCCCGATTACGTCTTTGATTTTTTGGATGTTCACGAAAAAACTGAAGATCGCCTGTCTCATTTTTCTGGCCTTGTGTCCACATTTTTTCGAGAAGAGGCAGCCCATTCAAAAGGCTTCACCCAAAAATTTTTACGCTTTGAAAGAGAATGGCGGCTTGTTTTTGCCGCATTTCGCGCCAAAAAAGGCGGGACCTCGTTCAAGTTTTTCAGTATGAAGATTCTTCAGATGATTTAGTTGCTCAACTTTTAGCCCAAAAGGATTCTAATTCTTTTGAGCTACCGGAAGGGTATGAGGATCTCAAACAACTATTTGATGAACATTACAATAACCCACTCGCTCTCTACCAAGCATTAACGGAATACCGTTTTCATAAAGTAGAAAGCTTTTGGGGCACCGACGTGTTTTCAATCGATCGGATATATGCCTATTTTGTTCAGCTTGCCCTCATTGAAAAATGGCGAGCTTTAGATAGGCAAAAAGGAATACAAACTGTGGATACCCTAGTGAAGGATGCATCATGAGTGAAAGCCAAACCACCATTCAAGAAAATAAAAAAGCCGTAGGGAAAGTTGTCAAAGCTTTTGGAAACTTGCTTCAAGTAGAGTTTGAAGGCAATATTCGACAGGGTGAAGTGGCAATGGTACATGTCGATGGAATTCGCCTGAAAGCTGAAGTGATTGAAATCAACAAAAATGAAGCGAAGATTCAGGTCTTTGAAGATACCAAAGGTGTTCAATACGAAACTGACGTTGATTTTGTCGGCGATCTTTTGGAAGCAGAATTAGGCCCTGGCTTGCTTTCTTCTATATTAGATGGGCTTCAGAATCCGTTAGAAAAAGTTGCGGAACATGCCGGCTATTTTCTACCTCGAGGACTCTACTTGGTACCTTTAGATCGCGCTAAAAGCTGGGACTATGAGCCAAAAGCAAAAGTGGGAGATGTTGTGCGTCGTGGCGATACTTTAGGGACGACGCTAGAAGGACGTTTTCATCACCATATTATGGTTCCCTTTGCTCTTTATGGAACATATAAAGTGAAATGGGTGATTGCTCCTGGTGCTTATAATGTCGATACTGTAGTGGCTCGCGTTGAAGATGAGAAAGGACAGGAACATGCTTTTACGATGGTACAAAAATGGCCCATCAAAAACGCCTTATTTGAAGGGGAAAAAATTAAACCCACGAAAATGATGGATACGGGGTTACGGATTATTGATACGCAGTTTCCTGTCATGAAAGGGGGAACGTTTTGTACTCCAGGTCCTTTTGGTGCAGGAAAAACTGTCATTCAGCACCACTTATCGAAATATTCGTCGGTCGACATTGTCGTTGTTACAGCTTGTGGTGAGCGTGCAGGTGAAGTGGTGGAAATCTTAAGAGAGTTTCCCCATCTAACAGACCCTCACACAGGAAATACGTTGATGGAGCGCACTGTTATTATTTGTAACACTTCTTCCATGCCTGTTGCAGCGCGTGAATCTTCCATTTATCTAGGAATGACAATTGCAGAATACTATCGCCAAATGGGATTGGATGTCCTGCTTTTAGCAGATTCCACTTCTAGATGGGCACAAGCGCTGCGTGAAATGTCAGGCCGACTTGAAGAAATTCCTGGCGAAGAAGCATTCCCAGCTTATTTAGCATCTAGAATTGCAGCATTCTACGAACGCTCGGGTGTGATCGCCTTACGCAATGAAAAGCAGGGCTCTGTTACTGTTGGTGGAGCTGTTTCGCCTGCGGGTGGTAACTTTGAAGAGCCTGTGACGCAAGCTACTTTGGCTGTTGTGGGGGCTTTCTTGGGGCTGTCGCGAGAGCGTTCAGATTCGAGACGCTATCCTGCTATCGATCCTTTAATTTCCTGGTCGAAATACATCGATCAAGTGGCGAAAGAAATGGATTCTCAACTAGAAGGATGGGGGCAGGTTGTTAAAAAAGCTGCGAACATTCTTCGTCGAGGAGATGAGATCGGGAAGCGTATGGAAGTTGTGGGTGAGGAAGGTACGGCTTTAGAAGATTTAATCCTCTATTTAAAAGCTGAGCTCTATGACTTTTGCTACCTACAACAAAATGCGTTTGATAAAGAAGACACTTATTGCCCTCTTCATCGTCAAGTGAAGCTTTTAGAAGTTATTCGTAAAATTTTTGACACACATTTTGTGTTTGCAACCCATGATGATGCTAGGCAATATTTCTTGCGCTTGCAAAATCAGATCAAAGACATGAATTCTCTTCCGTTTGATTCTGATAAATATCGCGCTGCTTACAGCAAAATAGAAGAAAGCATCGAAAGCGCACAAGCTGATTAACCTCTGAGGATACCCATGAAAAAAGTATATGATCGTATTAATGACATGCGTGGAAACCTGATTACTGTCACGGCTCAGGGCGTTAGTTTGGGAGAATTAGCTCGAGTCGATTTAAGAGACGGGCGTCATATTTATGCATCTGTTTTGCGAATTGAAGGAGAAACTGTGACTTTGCAGGTTTTCCAGAATACACGCGGAATTTCAACCGGAGACCGGGTGACGTTTTTAGGTCGGCAAATGCAAGCTTCTTTTGGAGATGCTTTACTGGGAAGGCGTTTAAATGGTGCAGGTGAACCTATTGATGGTGGACCCAGCATTGTTGGCGAGTCCATTAACATTGGAGCGCCTTCGTTTAATCCTGTACGTCGTGTGATCCCGCGGGAAATGGTAAGAACGAATATCCCGATGATTGATGTCTTCAATACGCTTGTGAAATCACAAAAAATCCCGATTTTTTCTGTTCCAGGAGAACCGTATAACCAGCTTTTAATGCGTATTGCCAACCAAACAGATGCGGATGTGGTTATCATCTCAGGGATGGGGCTTACTTTTGCTGACTACCAAGCCTTTATTGATAATGCAGAAGAATCCGGTTCGATGAACAAAACGGTAATGTTCGTTCATCGCGCAACCGACCCTGCCGTAGAATGTCTGTTGGTGCCTGACATGGCTTTAGCTTGTGCAGAAAAATTTGCTGTTAACGGAAAACACGTGCTGGTGTTGATGACAGATATGACGGCATTCGCAGATAGCATCAAAGAAATTGCGATCACGATGGACCAAGTCCCTTCCAATCGAGGCTACCCAGGATCTCTATACTCCGATCTAGCATCTCGCTATGAAAAAGCGGTGTTAATTGAAGGTAGCGGTTCTATCACAATCGTCGCGGTCACAACCATGCCAGGCGATGACGTGACTCACCCGGTTCCTGATAATACAGGTTATATCACTGAAGGTCAGTTTTATCTGCATAATAAACAAATTGACCCTTTTGGTTCCTTATCTCGTTTAAAACAGCTTGTGATTGGAAAAGAAACACGCGAAGATCATGGAGATCTGGCTAACACCATGATTCGTCTTTATGCAAGTTCTAAAAAAGCACGTGAAAGACAAGGAATGGGTTTTAAACTTTCTCGCTGGGATGAGCAGTTGTTAGCTTATTCAAAGCTATTTGAGGACCGTATGATGAACTTGGAAGTCAACTATTCTCTCGAAGAAGCTTTAGATTTAGGATGGCAAACTCTCGCAGAATGTTTCCAATCTGAGGAAGTTGGGATTAAGAAAACATTATTAGACAAATACTGGCCAAAAAATGCACTTGTTGGTGCTTAGTAGGAAAGTATGGCAGAAATTAAGTTAACGAAAAATGAACTACGCTCTCAGCAAGGTCGTTTGGGGCAATTACAAAAATATTTGCCCACCTTGCAGTTGAAAAAAGCGATGTTGCAAACGGAAGTCAATGATGCACGTAATGAAATTGCCCAACTTGAGCAATTATATGAGCAAAAGCATTATCAGGTAGAAGCTTATAGCGAGCTTTTTACGGAAAAAACGCCTGTGGACTTTAAGGAAGCAACCAGAGTCGTTTCCCTCAATAAGCGTTTTGAAAATATTGCAGGTGTGGAAGTTCCCCATTTCGAATCCATTAAATTTGCTGATTTGACTTACGATTTGTTTGACACGCCTCCATGGGTAGATCCTTTAATCACAGGGCTACGCTCGCTAATTGAGGCTACCGAAAAAATCAAAGTGGCTAGAGAAAAAAAGAGCGCTTTGGAAAAAGAACTTCGTGAAGTTTCAATTCGCGTGAACCTTTTTGAAAAAATTCTCATCCCTCGTGCCCTTGTCAACATCAAGAAAATTAAAGTTTTCTTGGGAGACCAGGAACTCGCAGCTGTTGCACGTGCAAAGGTTGCAAAGGAAAAGGTGGAGGCTCAGAAGGCGGCGGCTTTAGAACAAAAAACACTTCAGGAGGCTACTGATGCGCTATGACGTGAAAAAAGTTCTATTTGTAGGAATTGAGGATGAACGGGAAGTTTTCTTTAAAAAAGCTCAAGAAATCGGGCAAGTCCAATTTATTTCTCCCTCGGCAGTTAAAGATCGAGAAATTCCACAAGAAGTGCAGGATCTAGCCTCTGCTATTAAAATCGTGCGGGGTTTTCCCACTTTACCGCAAGAAGACCAGGGGAATATTGCTCTCGCAGATGGTTTAGCCCAAAAAATTTTGCAGCTTAAACATAAGCTTGATCAGTTGGAAGAAGAAAAGCGGATGACGGCTTTGGAAATTAGCCGGATTGAGGTTTTTGGTGATTTTTCATTGGATGACATTGCTGCTATCGAAAAAGAAGGAAATCGCAAGGTGCAGTTTTTCTTCGCTAAAAAGGATTTCTTTGATCATCACGCACTTTCAGATGAGCTCATAAAAATTGGTTCCGACCATGGTCTCGATTATTTTGTTTCGATTAGCAAAATACCGAAGCAATATGAGAAAATGGTGGAGATGAAAATCGAACATCCTCTTGGAAAGCTAAAACAACGCAACCAAGAAGCGCACAAAGAATGGATTGAAACAGAACATCTTTTAAGAAGTTATGAGAAATATAACCACTTTTTGCATCAAGGTCTTGTTGACAAGCTGAACAAGTATCATTTGATACATGCCAAAGGTTATGCAGAAGATATTTTAGATGGAAATCTCTTTGCTGTTCAAGGATGGGTTCCGGTTAATAAACAAGATGAAATCCAAAAACTTGTCGACAAATTTAGGGTACATTCAGAAGAAATTGAAATTGAACCGACAGATACTGTTCCGACCTATTTGGAGAATCAAAATCTTTCTCGCATGGGGGAAGACCTCGTGCATATTTACGATTCTCCCTCTATTAGTGACAAAGATCCCTCTTTGTGGGTATTATTTTTCTTTTTACTTTTCTTCGCCATGATTATGGGCGATGGGGGATATGGATTAATCCTTCTAGGCATTGTGCTTTTCATTCGATACAAAAAGCCAAACTTGAAAAATTTAGGGAAGCGTGTTTTGAATCTTACGACCCTGTTAGCTGTTTTTTGTATTGGTTGGGGCCTTGTCACCCACTCTTTTTTTGGGATGAATCTAAGCCCTGACAATCCGCTGCATAAAATGGCCCCCTTAACGTGGCTGACAGAAAAGAAAGCGGATTATCACATCCAACACCAAGATGCGGTGTACCAAGAATGGGTAGATAAATTTCCGCAACTCAAAGGGGTCACAGATCCAAAAGAGTTTTTAGCCAAAGGCTACAGCGAGCAAAAGGGTAAAAAAAGCTATGACATTATTAGCAAATTTTCAGATAATATTATGTTGGAATTTGCCCTTTTTATTGGTGTCATTCATATTGGAATTTCGCTCATTCGCTATGCAAATCGGAATTGGACAGCAATCGGATGGTTAATCTGCCTGGTGGGGGGATATTTATATTTTCCTTACTATTTGGATGCAACCTCTATGCTGCACTACATCTTCCATTTGGATAAAGAACAGGCAGGAATTCAGGGCCTCTATCTTTTAATGATTGGGACGGCAATTGCAGTCATCATTGCCATTTTCAAACAAAAGTTTTTGGGCGTGTTTGAGGCAATGACGGCGATTCAGGTGTTTTCAGATGTACTTTCCTATTTGCGTTTATATGCTTTAGGATTGGCTGGAGCGATCATGGCAAGCGTGATCAATGAAATGAGTGAATCGATGACTTTTGTTCTCGCTTTGATTGTGATGATATTGGGTCATGCTGTCAACTTTGCCTTAGCTATTATGAGCGGCGTCATCCATGGGCTCCGTCTTAACTTTTTGGAATGGTATCACTATAGCTTTGAAGGGGGAGGAAAAATGTTTAATCCTCTTCGAAAAATTTCACTTGACTAACTTCTAGGAGAAATCACAATGGATTTCAATTTCGACATGGTGGGACCCGCTTTGGCGCTGGGTTTAAGTAGTATTGGAAGCAGTATTGGCTGCGGTATCGCAGGAATGGCTTCTCATGCTGTAATGAGTAGAGTAGAAGAGGGACACGGAAAATTCATTGGAATGGCTGCTGCTCCATCTTCACAGTCTATTTATGGGTTTATTTTAATGCTTTTGATGAGCAGAGCCATTAAAGCTGGCGCTTTAGCACCTTTATCCGGAATCGGGATTGGGGCAGTTGCGGGTGCGGCAATTATGGTTTCAGCGATTTATCAAGGAATGGCTGCTGCGACAGGTATTCAAGCTTCTGCAAAACAACCGGCAATTTTTGGTAAGTGTTTTGCTGCATTGGGAATTATCGAATCGTTTGCGCTATTTACATTTGTATTCTCTTTACTACTTCTGTAAATGCAAAAGCACACAAGGCATTCGCTTTGTGTGCTTTTTTATTTGGTAGCTACTCAGATTAGCTCTGGGAATATAAAAATAAGCTTGGTACGCACAGCATGCAGCCACGCATTGATAATCGTTGTATTTAGATCGGATGGATCTCCTTCCCACTTAGCTTCTCCATCAGTCGATAATTTCACTGGAGAATAGCTGCCAAAAACTTTGCAAATCGTCATCACACTTGTATGCATTTTGATATAATGAAGATTTCTTGCTTTGGCGAATTCTTTTGCTGCCAATTTAGCTGTTTTTTTACTGGCATGGGTACTTTCGACAGTTACATCAGAAGAGAATTGAATGAGCATTCCCGAGATTTTAGGAAAGGTATTCTTTACTACAGACCATTTATGGGGCTCACTTTCAGCAATCGTAATAAATGAAATCGTCATGTTTTCTCAATGATTAAAGGTGAAATGCCTGAAAATAAGCGAATCAATAAATAATTTCAAACGTTGTTTTATTTGAACGAGAGTGGCTGCTGTTCTCTTTTTCGCACATTGAAAAGAAGTAAATCTTTCCTGCTTTTTCTAATTTGATAACTTAATTAAATTTTAAAGTAGTTTGTTTGCGTTTTTTTGTGGATAGTTTATACTTATTGATTATTTTCTTTATCAAAGGTGTGAAATGTTTCTTCCCAATAGCTTATTTGAAAAACCTATTTTTTGGGGTTCTACAGATTTTAAATATCTCGGTATTCGGGATGATGAGTTAGTCATTGAAAATCACAAATGTGATTTGGCTCCTGTTCGCAAATTCACTCAAACTTTTTTAACAGAAAATTCTCAAGACGTAAAGGAAGCTTTGGAAGGAAAAGAAACAGATTTTCTTAAAATTTTTTATGTTAATCTAGTGAATTTGCTTCGTAAGACTCAGTCTTCCGGTGCAAAGAAGCCATTTCAAGATAGCTTACGCTTTTTTCATATTCTTCCATCTAATCCAATTGAAGAATTAGCCGAACTTGCCTTTGAAGTGATTAAAAAAAGAGTCGGGTGGAAAAAAACTGAGTGCATGGACACGATCCCTCCAAAAATTCGTAAAAACTTGGTTTTTAGTAATGATAGCGCAAAGCTTGCTGAGGTTTATAAGAAATACGCCTACATTCGCAATTATTTTAGCCAAGACTATTCTATCGTCATTCATGCGCAAAGCACATATTTAAACATTTACACCGATCTAGTAAAAGAAATTCAAAAAATTCAAAATCCTCAAAATGATCTGAAAAGCTTTAAATTTTTACGAAATCCTGTTGAAGCCGAAGAATATGGAAATTTTGCTGAATTTCAAGAGATCAAACAAGAAGGACGGATAGATGATACTCGCGATAGAAATGAGATTATATCCGCTGATATTTATGATGAAAATATAGAGGCTTCAGAATCTGCATTTGATTACGTTAGAAAAAATGGAAATGCGCTCAACCCGACGCACGTGTTAAATGAATTATTAGAGGAATTATTAGGTTTATATGATTTAACATCTGATCAAAGAGCTTTGATTAACGACAAAATTGAAATAATTAAACAAGGCTTTGGAGAACAGTCCCAAGTGGGTAATTTACTCGTTATTTGTATTCCAAAAGAATTAGCCTACTCTGAAAGCAGTCCTCTTTGGCTATCTGCGCATCATGGAATTCCATTAAAAACTACAGGCGCCTCTTTTGAACAAGTGGGCGATCTTTTACAAGCTCGGAAATTAAAACAGGCTAAAAAATATTTAAAATTTCGAGGGGGTCTCCCGGTGTTGTCTACTCCCCAATGTCGATTGTTAGCTTATCTGCTAAAACCCGACCAGGGAATCAAAATTTTTAGGGTTAATGCTCTACCAAAAACTTTTAGGGAAAACTATAAAATCCAAATTAAAGAAATCGTTCACGAGATATTGAGCACGCAGACTTACTAAGGTCAGTTAAGGCCTTGCAGAGTGAAGCAAACTTAGTCTAAGAGCGCGTCAAGGCTGTTTGTTTCGATTGAATGCGGCAAGATAAAAGTCAATCCTTCCTCAATGGCATACTGTTGTGCTTTTTTGACAGCAACGGAGAAATCAGGGGTGCTTTCTTGTGTTTTAACCCCTCCGCGAGGCGATAATTTCACAGGAACATAGCCTCTGGGAAGCTTACAGACTGTCATGACGAAGGTTGTTGTTACATAATGGAGATTGTTTGATGTGGCAAATGCTTTTGCTGCCAATTCAGCGGCTTTTTCAGTTGAGCAAACTTTTTCCACGTTTACGTTTGAGTATAAATGGATTTGTTCTCTTGAGATTTGTGGGAATGAATGTTTAACGACAAACCATTCAGAGGGCGTATTTTCATCGATTGTGATAAAAGAAATGGTCATGATTACTCAATAATTATAAAAAGTTACGTCGGTTTATTCTTGCTCTTTGTCTTCATTCAGTGTGATGAGTTCTACCCAAAGCTGATGTCTCCATTCTTCCAAAATTTGGTCGGCCAAGGTTAGCTGAACTTTGTAAGTTAAGATGCCTTTTTTTTCTGAATAATCGGCATTCAATAATGCGTAAACATATGTTCCCGTATTTCTTCGAACGGGCACAATCTCTGTCTTCGTGGTGTGATTGTGAAAATGCAGCTGGATGTTCAAAGCCAGATCTTCAGTGCATTTTATGGAAGGTGGTAATTGCCAACTTACCAGCAAACGTTGGCCTATGGGAGGATTCCATAACAAGGGATCGGGTGTTCTGACATGATAGCTCGCCAAGTTTTCATGACTGAGATATTCGGTTTGGACGGTCAGAATTTGTCGCATGCAACCCGAAAGAAGCAGGCAAAGGCATACGCATAAAAAGGGGACGTTTTTTTTCGACATGAGAAACCATTAAAGTGTTTGGAAAGACAAATGGGCTTCATTGCAAGCGTTTGCATTCAATTGCTCGCGGCCCCACCTGGCAAGATCTTCAGTGGATGCCCAACCTAAGCAAGGATCGGTAATCGACACGCCATGCTGAAGAGGTAAGTTTTCAATGGCTTGATTACCTTCAGATAAATGGCTCTCCAAAATTAAGCCACGAATGTATGTATTTCCCTGAATGATTTGCTCGATGACAGATTGAAAAACATCCATTTGTTTGAGATGTTGTCGAGAGGCATTGCCATGCGCACAATCAATGAGCAAACGGGGGGGGAGTTCCAATTTTTCTAAAATTTTCAAAGCCGTATCAATGGATTCGAAGTCGTAATTAGAATGTCTTTCTCCTCCTCTAAGAACAATATGAGCATGTGAATTACCTGTGGATGTTAAAATCGCATTTTGTCCTTCATCATTGATCCCAATCCAATAGTGGGCATTAGATGCAACGGCGGCACCTGAAGCTGCAATTTCGATATTCCCATCGACGCTATTTTTGAAGGCAATAGGCATAGGAAGACTTGATGCCAATTGACGGTGAATGGGGGAAGCGGAGGTTCTGGCTCCAATACAACCCCAAGAAATCAGATCTTCAAAATAAGGTGCGCACGCAGGATTTAAAAACTCGGTCGCAACAGGCATTTCCAGGTCAGCTAAATCTAATAATAGCTGTCGTGTGAGCGTAAATCCATTTTGAATGTCGTTAGAACCATCTAAATAAGGGTCATAAAGGAATCCTTTCCAACCATGTGCTGTTCGTGGCTTTTCAAAGTGCACACGCATCATAACAAAAAAAGTATCTGACAAGATTGTAGAGAGGTGGCGCAATTTAATGGCATATTCTTTTGCTGCTGTGATATCGTGGATTGAGCAGGGGCCTACAATGAACAAAAGCCTTGAATCGTGACCATCCAAGATATTTCGGATTTGCTGGCGGCTGGTTTCAATAAACGAGACGTTTGCAGACGAGGGAGAAATTTTATGGATGAGCTCTTGAGGTGTAGGTAGAGAGCTATGATGTTTTTTGGGAGAGGCTTCCAACGTCATGCAAATAAAATCCTTTAAAAAGTTGTGGTTGCTATTTTCTACGTTATCTTAACAAACTTGTAGATTTTAAGCATCGAAACCTAGAGATATGTATGGAAAATGCAAAAGAAATGGTTGAAGATTTCATTCGGAATTATAAAGAAATTTCCATTCAAAATAAACTCCCATCCTTAAATTTAGAGATGAAATCCTCCAAGGATGAATTTTATGACGCGGATTACTGCATGGGAACGTTTCAAATCCAAGCCTCTAATCCACTGGTTTCCGCTTACGCTATTCACAGCTTAAAAATTGCCGCTTTGAGTGGACACCATGCCGATTTTTTGGGGAAGATGTCGCCAAAATTTAACCTTCGTCCTTTATGGATTGAATGTGATCTTTCCATTCAAACAGAAAGTGACATGCATTGGGCAATTCCCAACTATTTAGGTGAAGTCGAACAGCAGATTATTTTTGCTAAACGAATGATCTCCCTCGGCTATAACGCGATTATTTTGGGGGCAAGAGATCACGTTTTACCTAAGCAAGCCAAGGAACTGTCTTTAGAAAAAATTTGTCGGACATTTCAACATTTTGGGATCAAAGTTATTTTAAAACCTATTTTTTCTGAAAAGATGGCTCATTTGAATGAACACATTTTTTTAGAAGAAATTAAAAAAATAGATTCTTTTGATTATCTGTTTATAGAAAGTGGCTCGGTTCTCTCGCATCTCTTGACGAGCGTAGATCAGAGAGAACTGACTTCCGCTGACCAAGCCCTATATGAGGTGAGATTCTTTGAAAAAATTTTAGGGAATCAATACGGCCTTATTTACTCTATTCTATCTCGAGATGGGGAAGCCGCCCTCGATCAAGCGATGTGGCTCCCTCATTTTTGTGACGATGTTGGTGCACATACGATCATCGCTTTCTCTGCAGTTTCTGATGATCCGATTAACGATCATGCTCCTCCCCATCCCATTTGGGATGTTTTAAGAGAGCTTCTTGATGTATCTGCAACGCCTCTAATGCCTATCTTAAATGTGGGAGGCATCCACCAAGGGGAAGGTCTCTGGCCATCTTTAGCGGTTGATTGCGTTGATCATTATTATAGTCGCTGCCAACGTCACCACTTTGCCGGCATTATTCATCTTGTTAATCATTTACCACATCCGGGCGCTGTCCTTGATTGCTCTCTTTGGGTTGCTTCTCAAGCTACTTGGAGTCATTTATCAGCCGTTCTTTTAGCTGAAACGTGGTTTGCTGCCTATTATCCTGAAATGAATTATCGAGGTTTGGCGGACATTTGGAAAAAAAATCGGGAAATAGCAATCGAGTTGAGCGCCATGCGCTCCTTGACAAATGAAAAAAATCGAGACAAAATATCTTCAGAAGAATGCAAAGCTCTCTCGGAAAGTCTGTTGGCTCGCCTCCATTATTTGCAGGAATTCTTGCGAAGGGATGGGGGAAGAAATCAAACGTTTAATGCGTATTGTACTTCTTTCATTCGCGATGCTAAACGTATCATCCATCATTTTCTACAATGTTTTAACGTTTCAATTGGTTATTCTCTCAAAGGGGAGGATTTCGCCCCTTCATTTTGGACGGCTGTTCAAGAAGGGGGAGGGCAGGGTCTTAGAGGAGGAGCCAAAATTTTATTTTTGGATAAACCCAATCAAGGGGAAGAAAATAATCAGATGAATCAAATTTATAAAGCTAATCGGTTATTTACCTGATTATAAATAAAAATCCTTGAAAGATATTATACATTTCTTATTGTTTTTTCGTTTTATTTTTTTGAAAAAATTAAATTAATTAGAAGCTAAGAATGCCAGTTAATTTCTAATGAATTTTTTTTCGGTGTATGATATAATTTTTAATTGCATTTTAAGTGTTTTTAAAATTCTTTTCGCAAAACGACTTTTGAGCTATGCTTTTCCTGGCTATCTAATCATGCTTTGCGATCGTGGCTATCGAAATATCAAGAATTGGATAGGTTTAACTTAGCCGGTAACATTGGAAACTAAGGAAATCATGGAACAAATCGAGGGTTTTTTAACTGAAATCAAAAATATGCTTTGGGGTGCTCCCTTACTCATGCTTTTATTTGGCACGGGTATTTACCTGACTATTCTTTTACGTGGAGTTCAATTTCGCTATTTCGGTTTTGCTTTAAAAGCCGTTTTTGCCGAACAAAAGCAAAATTCAAAAGGGGACATTAGCCATTTTGAAGCTTTAATGACCACTTTGGCGGGTGCTATAGGAACAGGGACGATAGCGGGTGTTGCCACGGGTATTTCTGTTGGAGGATTAGGATCCTTATTTTGGATGTGTTTGACGGCTGTTTTTGGTATGGCAACTAAATATGCAGAATCTCTCCTCGCCGTGAAATATCGAATACAGGATAAGCGAGGGGAAGTTGTTGGCGGGCCGATGGAATATATCGAGCAAGGTTTAGGCTGGAAATGGATGGCGATTCTTTTTGCTGCTTTTGGCGTGATTGCGGCTTTTGGTACGGGCAACCTAGTGCAAGTGAACTCGATTGCGGATGCTGTGCAAAATACCCTGCAATTCAATCCTTGGTGGACGGGAACTATCCTTGCTATCCTCGCGGGTTTAGTGTTGGTCGGCGGAGTTAAAGCCATTGGAAAGGTCGCTGGTATTCTCGTTCCTTTTATGGCCATTTTTTATTTGGGTGCAGGTTTGATTGTTTTAGCGGTGAATGCAGATGAAATTCCGCATGCTTTATTTTTGATTTTCCAAAGTGCATTTGACGGACAGGCCGCTCTTGGTGGTTTCGCAGGTTCCTCGATCATGATGGCTATTCAGACGGGTGCCGCTCGCAGCGTCTTTACGAATGAAGCAGGGCTGGGAATTTCTTCCATAGCTGCCGCTGCTGCACGCACAGATTTGCCTGGAAGACAAGCCATGATTAATATGACAGGCACGTTCTTTTCCACAATCCTTGTTTGCAGCATGACGGGATTAGTTTTAGCTATAACGGGTGTGTTGGGTCAAACAAATGTGGATGGGCAATTATTGAACGGTGCTTCCATGGCGATTGCCGCTTTTAACACATCTGTGCCCGGTGGAGGATATTTGGTCACGATTGGTTTAGTCTTATTTGCTTTTACGACACTTTTAGCTTGGGCCTATTATGGTGAAAAGTGTTTCGAGTATATTTTTGGTGAAAAATGCATCATTATGTACAGAGTTCTTTATATCGCAGCCATTATTCCAGGTGCTGCTTTAAAAATGGATATTGTCTGGAATTTAGCGGATATCGCCAATGCCTTGATGGCTTTTCCAAATTTGATTGCTTTGATTGCTCTTTCAGGTGTGATTTCTGGAGAGACGCGCCATTTTCTAAAGGAAATAGCGAATGAACGTAGACTTTCGGCAGGATCAACAACTTGACTCATTGAATAGGGCTTAATATGGATTTTTTAAGGTTTTTACACGCAGTTTATGAAATTGTCTGGGGATTCCCTTTATTGATGTTATTGATGGGAATCGGGATCTATTTAACGATTGTCCTAAAAGGGATGCAGTTTAGCTATCTAGGCTATGCACTTAAGCTAGGTCTAGGCTTAGATGAAGTGAAAGAAGGAAAAGGGGATATCACTCATTTTCAATCTCTCATGACAGCTTTGGCAGCGACGGTAGGAATTGGAAATATCGCAGGTGTTGCCACTGCTATTACCATCGGTGGCCTAGGTGCATTATTTTGGATGTGGGTAACAGCCCTGATTGGAATGATTACCAAATTTGCCGAAGCCTTACTCGCTTTGAAGTACCGCACAACGGATGAAAAAGGGGAAATGTGCGGTGGTCCCATGTACTTTATCGAAAAGGGACTCGGTTGGAAGTGGCTTTCTCTTGTTTTTGCTGGAAGTGGCGCGATAGCCGCTTTTGGTGGTGGAAATATGCTTCAAGCGAACTCTGTAGCGGATGTCATGTCGAGTGTTTTCCAATTAGATCCTCTTTTGACAGGGATTGTCATGGCCATTTTGATCGGATTGACGCTCCTGGGTGGCATTAAGAGTATAGGAAAAGTCGCCTCCCTATTGGTTCCTTTTATGGGAATTATTTACATCGGGGGTGGTTTACTTGTTTTAATAAAATGTTATGAGCAAATTCCAGCTGCGGCTTGGGGAATTTTCTCTCACGCATTCACAGGACAAGCGGCTGTTGGGGGATTTGCGGGCTCTACATTACTTCTTTCGATGCAAGTGGGAATTAGTCGAGGCTTGATGACGAGTGAAGCAGGTTTGGGGACGGCTTCGATTGCGGCGGCTGCTGCAAAAAGTGATGTTCCAGGCCGACAGGCAATGGTTTCGATGACAGGAAGCTTTTTAGCAACTGTTGTGATGTGTACAATCACAGGATTGATTTTGGGTGTCACCAATCTGCTTGGTGAAATCGGACCGGATGGTAAAATGCTAACTGGAGCGACCATGACAGTCACGGCTTTCCAATCCGTGTTTGGTTGGGGAGGTTATGTGGTTTCTCTCGGTCTTGTGCTGTTTGCTTTCACAACCCTTTTAGGGTGGTCATACTACGGTGAAAAATGTGTCGAATACATGTGGGGACGAAAAATTGTGCCGCTTTATCGCATTATTTTTAGCTTGATGATCATTCCAGGAGCTATCTTAGAACTAGAAACTGTTTGGTTAATCTCTGACATCTTTAATGGTCTTATGGCATTCCCTAACTTGATTGGCCTGTGCGCACTTTCTGGGGTTGTCATTGCAGAAACCAAAGTATTTCTTAAAGAACTTGAAGCGGAAAAAGCTCAAAAACTGGCGGCTTCCAAAGCCTAGTCTCTTATAAAAGATAAAGCCCCCAGTCGAATTAGCTTCGCTGGGGGCTTTTATTTTAGTCCAAACTTTTCAATTTCAGAGTAATTTCTTCGAGATCTTTTTCATTTTGTGAAAAAGCTTGCTTTTGCTTTTCGATTAATTGGGGAGGCGCTTTATTGATAAATTCGGGATTTGCCAAAACAACGCGTAATTTCTCAATAGATGCATTGAGCTTTTCTTGTTCTTTGAGCAAACGATCTTTTTCATTTTTCAATAGTTCAGCGGGGAGTGGGATGGCAATTTTGATCGACTCGATGAGTCCAAAAGAGGCAAATCCAAGCTGAGGTTCATTCTCGTGCATTTGAATGCTTCCGGTTTTGACCAGAGAAGAGATCATGCGTAAATTTTGTTCGATCATTTGGAAGGATTCTTGCTGAGGTGTCCCAATAATGTGCACATCTGTTGCAGCTCCTGGTGGAAGCTTCATTTCACCCCGAATATTTCGAATGGTATAAATCACTTTTTCCATAAAGCCAAACGCTTTTTCAATGTCTGAATCAATGCTGTTTTCACGTGGAACAGGGTAAGGGGATACAGTACAAGCTGTGCTTAAAAGTGCTTTAACCGCATCTTGTGTGTAAGGATCGGCATGCGGGTCTTCTGTAACCCCCGCTAATTGACTTTTAAGTGCATGGAAGAGCTCTTCCGTGATGAAAGGAGCCATTGGGTGCATGAGTCGAATCGCTTGGCAAAGGATTATCGCTAACAATTTTTGTTTGTTAGAGCGCTCGCCAGGTAGGCCAGATTTACCCATCAGCACAGGTTTGGCAATTTCTAGGTAATACGAGCAAAAATCTCTCCAAAAGAAATCGTATGCTTCTTGAGCAGCTTGATCGAACTGATAGGTTGTCAGTTTCTGCTCCACACTTTTAATTACACGGTTAAGCACAGACAGAATCCAGCGATCTTCCAGAGCTAACAAAGAAAAATTAACCCCTTGGCTAAATTCTTGGGCCGTTAGAGCTGGATTATGCTCATTGCCTTTCAAATTCATTAAGACAAAGCGCGCGCCATTCCAGATTTTGTTGGCAAAGTTCTTTAAATCTTCAAAACGGCGTCGATCAAGATCTATCTCACGAGCTTGTGTGGCGCTTACGCAGAGAGCCATTCGCATCGCATCTGTGCCATATTGCTCAATGATTTCCAGGGGATCAATAATGTTCCCTTTCGATTTGGACATTTTTTCCCATTTGTAATGTACATCAGAAGGAAGTGGTTTTCCGAGGTCATATTCCATACGCTCTTTTTCACTTAAATAAGTAATCCCTCCTCCCGGTGCATCTCTCCAATAGGATTTTCCATAAATTAAACCGTGTAGGAACGTTTCTGGAAAAGGAGGTTCGCCCATAGCATAATCTCCCATGAAAATCATACGTGCCACCCAGAAAAAGAGAATGTCGTGACCCGTAATTAACACGGAATTGGGATAAAACTTCTTCAATTCGGGTGTATTTTCAGGCCATCCTAAAGTCGCAAATGGCCAAAGGGAAGAGGAAAACCAGGTATCTAAGACATCGTCATCCTGGGTCCAGTCATCAGGATTGGCTTCCACTTCAGGCGGGACTCCTTCTCCGTCATAACAAATTCGTTTTTCAGGATCATTTTTATTTGTCCAAATAGGGATCCGGTGGCCCCACCATAGCTGACGACTAATGCACCAATCGCGCAAATTATCAATCCAATGAAAGTAAGTATTTTCCCAATTTTTTGGAATCAATGTGACTTGCTTGCTTTCGATAATGTGGCGCAGTTTTTTCCCAAACTCGCTCATGCGAACAAACCATTGTTTAGAGATATAAGGTTCGATCACAGCTTTTGAGCGATATGAAACGCCTACACGATTGACGTGTGGTTCAATTTTCTCGACTAATCCTAGCGCTTTTAATTCCTGCACAACAGCTTCACGAGCTTCTGCCATGCTAAGACCGGCAAATTTCCCCCCATTTTCATTGATTTTTCCGTCGGGGGTCATGATGTTGATAAAAGGAAGGTTGTGGGTAATCCCCATCTGGTAGTCGTTTGGATCATGTGCAGGAGTAATTTTAACCATACCCGTTCCAAATTCAGGATCGACATGATGATCAGCGATGATTGGAATTTCCCGGTTCATTAAAGGCAGTATCACTTTTTGCCCAATCAAATGTTGGTAGCGAGGATCTTTGGGGGAGACAGCAACCGCTGTATCACCAAGCATGGTTTCAGGGCGTGTTGTCGCAATGTGAATATAGCCGGATTGATCTTTCAAGGGGTATTTAAAATGCCACAAAAAGGATTGCTTTTCCTCATATTCTACTTCATCGTCAGCTAGAGCTGTTTGTGTGACAGGATCCCAATTGACCAGGTAGTCTCCCTGATAAATCAAATTGGCATCATAGAGCTTTTTGAACATCTTCTTAACAGCTGCATTGTTGCCCGCATCCATCGTAAATCTTAGGCGAGACCAGTCGCAGGAGCAGCCCAAAGACTTTAATTGATGAAGGATGACTTTTTCACTCTCATCTTTCCAATTTTGGACTCTTTGAAGAAAGTCTTCGCGTGAATAATCAACCCGTCTTTTGCCTTCCGTTTTCATCAGATTGCGTTCTACAACAGTTTGCGTGGCAATTCCGGCATGGTCTGTTCCTGGAATCCATAAGGTTTCAAATCCTTGCATCCGTTTCCAACGAATCAGGATATCTTGCAGCGTATTAACTAACGCATGCCCCATGTGGAGCACTCCTGTTACGTTTGGTGGAGGAATGACAATGCAATATCCAGGTTTTGGTGAAAGGGGGTTAGCTTTAAAAAATTGGTTTTTTTCCCAAAATTCTGCCCACTTGGATTCAACAAGCTTGGCCTCATATGCTTTTGGCAATTCGGGCTGATTTTTATCTTCTGCTATATTTGTCATATGTAATTCCCTTTGGATCAAATGTTACAAAGAATAACAGATAAAGTCCCTATCTCTCAAGAGCGGATGGGGAGATTTCGTATTATTCTTCATTTCCTCCCCCTTGAAAAAGTACATATTTGACAGATAGGTGATGTGGATCATAAATGGTGGTCGCTCCCGTGAGTTCATCCATTGTAATTTTAACGCCTTCATGGGTTTCTATGAGCTGTGTTGAAGGTTTTTTATTTAAGGAAGCCTTAAGAGGTGGAAAATCTTTCTCATAAAAAATATTGGTTGCAAAGTGGTACATCATTTCATCTTTCTTTTTAGTAAAATGACGATGGTATAATTCCCCATTCTCCCCAATACAAAATGTATAAATTCCTCTTTCTACATGCGCATCTACATGGATCTCTCCAGCAATACAAATCAATCGTTCTTTTTGCTCAGTTGTGGGGTTTACGTAAACCATTTCTTTTCCGTGCGTTGGAATATAATCTTCAACTTTTAAAGAAAAGGCATGGTACAGGATTTGCATAAATTGTTGGTGCTCAGAAAGATTCTTGTAGGAATCTTTTTCTAAGTGAATGGGAGAAGGTTTAAACCATTCCGCTACACGCCAAGCATACGTAAAATGAATAGGAGGTTTTTGAGGAGTTTCAATCGCTTTGTTTTCAACCTTGGGCTGAGAAATAATCGATGGCCGGGCTGCCTTCTTTTTAGTTCTTTTTTTGCTCGTATTCTGACTAGATTGCTTGGCTGGAGCGGAAGGTGCGAGTCTCGGTTTTTCCTCTTTTTTAGCGACTTTTTCTTTTGCAAAGAAGCATTCTTGATAGGATGAAAGATAGGTATTGAATTGAATTGAAATAGCGTCAAAAGAATGTCTTAAAAAAGTTGTTGTATAAACAAGTCGACCCCGACTTTTATCTCTTTTTTGAATAAGCTGCTGGTGTACCTTTTCAAAGAGTTTAGATCTTTCATTCTTTATGTCATTTTCTAGAGAGGATAGTAGGGATTCCGCTTCCTTTTCTTTATGGCTAGGAAAGCTTACGAACCAGGGGATTGAATCATCATCTTCGGTTGAATTGCATTTAGTTAAAAATGCGTTTGTGAAGAGAAGTGTTTTGCGGAAAGAAGTAAAAAGGGATAGTTTTTCCTTAATAGCGGATTGATTATTGATTAATCGATTTAAGGGGACTGTTAAATGATCAATCTCTTTCCATGACAGACAAGCTCGCTCTTTTATGGCTCTATATCGATGGCTCAAAAGAATTTTTTCAGCAACAGATCTTATTTCTTCATTTGTAGATTGAGCTGCTAACTTAAGGTAACGAAATTTTTCTCCTTTGAACGCATTCAGGTAATCTCCATTTGAATGGTTTCCAAAAAAGCGAAAATAAAAGGCCCATCCTTCAGAAGTTTGAAAATCAAAATTAACAAACATTAAGTCTGCTTTAGGAGGAGGGAGAGATTTCCATTGTCTACCTATGTCTTGCAAGTCGGTAAAATAACTTTTGAATATTTTATAAGCGTGAAGCTCTATGCAACAAGCAACAGCCCATGCATGTAATTCTTGAGGGGCTAATAGGGAAAGACTGCTTACTTGAAGTTTATATTTTTTAGGTGAACTGAGGTCTTCTGCTAGATCTACTTCATAAGAAGATGGAGGAGAGAGGACCTGCATCGCTAACTTGCCAAATTCTATGAGTTTATCTAGCTCAGATTCTCGATTTCGGCGGACCATCTCTTCCGTTTCATTTGGCTTATGTACATACAATAAAGACCCAAAGGGAAGTTGCATTTTAATATCCTTGAAAAAGTTTTAATTATTTAGCTTGTTTGGTATGAATGATTACGAAAATCCCCAGATTGGAAAAGAATATATTTAATAAACGGATAGCGGGGGTCTTCTATGCTGACAGCTTGTGTGATCTCGTCAACTTTAACCTTTGCTTTAGATGGTTTTATTTGCTGTGGAAAAAAAGTTTTCTTTTTTAGTGAAGCCTTAGGTGTAGGAAAATCTGTCTCATAGAAGATATTTTTTGCATAAGGAAGGAGGTCTATTTTTCGTGTAAAATAGCGATGATAGAGTTCTTCATCTTGCCCAACGCAAAAGGTATAAATGCCTCTTTCTCTTGTCTTTTTTAGTCCTTCCCTAAATCGAATTTCTCCCGCAATGCAAAAATGACGATCGTTGTGGTGTGTCGTGGGATTTTCATAGGTTCTTTCGCGTCCATGCGAAAAAATGTAATTCTCGACATCTTGAGCAAAAGCATGATAGATGATCTGCTTAAATTGTAAATCGGATGGCAAACTCGCATAACTCTCCTTTTGCAATTGCTTCGGATGCTTTTGAAACCAATCGGCAACCCGCCATGCGTAAGAGAAGTTGAATTTTGTTTGAGGTATTTGCGGAACTTGTATGGGCACTGCCGAGCTATCCGGAGAATAGGGATTGTTTTGTTCATCCTGTATCTTTTTAATATTTTGAGCTTTAAGCTCTCTGAGTTGTCTGGTTTTTAAGGGGTGCGGAGAAGGAGGTCGGTTAGCTTTTCTTTGCGGTTTTTTAGGAAATGTCCCCCTTTTTTTATCTTGCACGACCACATTTTTTTTCTCCGAAATTGTTTTAGGTAAACCGGATGAAAAATATTCTTTGTGTAATCTTTGATAATCTAAAATTTGAATGGGAACATTAGCGAAATTGTGTGTGAGAAACTTTTGATTAAACTCCAGTTTGTTTCCTTTTTCCTTGCTTCTCAGATTAAGTAAAGAGTTATAGATAGATTTAAATGCATGTGCTCGTCCTTTAACATCACTTTCGAGAGAGCATAGCATTTGCATAATATCGGCATATTGCTCATCTGAATAATTAAAGGTCCAGGGGGTATCAAATAATGTTTTTTCTATCTCTTTTTTGACTAAACTAATCGAAAAATTGAGAGATTTAATCAATGAGGGGAAATATGTGATGTGATGTTTTAAAAAAGAGTTTTGTTGCTGATTTATTTCGATGTTGAAGAGCATGATAAACTCGCAAAAAATAGAGGAAACTTTCTCGGCTCGTCTCTCTAATAATATTGTCGTATATTTTTTAAAAATCATTGCCGCAAGCCCTCGAATTTCTTCATGAGGAGATTCTAATGCTGCGTAGAGATGCTTTTTTCTATCACCTTCCATCATATCAATTTTTTCTTCGAGGACGGAATTCTCACCTAAAAAGCGAAAGTAAAAAGCGAGTCCTTTCGTCGTGGTGAGGGTAAAGGTTTCGCTTTCAATCCTGCTGGAAAATTTTTGCCATTCTTTAGTAATTTCTCTGAATTCTAAAAAGGTATCTTTAAAAATTTTGAGTGCATGTAATTCAACACAAAGCGATATCGCAATAGCCCGCAGCGTATTTTTATCTAATGATGAGCAATGACGTAATATTTTGAAAAATTCTTGGGCTTTTAATTCAGATGCCATTAAGTCTGTTGTAAAAGCGTTGGGGTGCTGAGAAAGAAAAGACTTAACCTCTTGATCGAGTCTTTTATCTTGCTCTTCCGTTTTCTCTTTTTTGATTTGAATATAACTTTGGACCTCCTCATCGCCCCCAATTATAGGCATTGTCATTCTACTTAAGTCTCTAAGTGGTGTAAAGGATGGTTGCATTTTTTTACTTAAATTTAAAAGATAACGAAGTGGGTAATTAAATTTTGGTAGGGAATTTTAAATTATATTTGATATTTAGTAAATAGTTATATACCTAGAAAAAGTAAGAAAAATAGAGTAAAATATGTTTATAACCTAGTGCTATTTTATTAGGGGTGGTTATGAATGAGATAATTCAAAACCTGGCTCAATTTATTACAGCATTAGAGGAAAAGAAATCGGTAGTCTGTCAAAACGGGTATTGGTATGTTGAAAGCTCCATAAAATCTTATTTTAGAAGATGGTTCGGATTTGATGTAAATAGAATTTTAACGATTGGAGAAACCTGGAGCCGATGCTTAGAAAATCTGGAGCATATCCCTATCCAATTTTTTGCACCTCAAAAGGTAGACATCGAATTATACCTTAAGGGGACAGAGAGTGTTCTTTCCCTCTTGCTTCCTTATCTAAATGAAAAAATCTGTCATGTTCGCGCTCACATAAAATCTCAAGAAATCGCTTTGCGCTATCGATTAGAGGAAAAAAATGGAGGATGGAACCGTCTCCCAAAATCTCATGCTATCCCACCCTTCTTATTTCAAAAAGCTTTAGAATGGAAATTTTATCGTTCTACTGTTGTGGACAAAGAGCTGACGCATGATGAGATCAATCGACTGGACGATGCCTGTCGATATCCTGCATTTATCAAGCACTTGCAAGTCGATTCTGATACATGTCTTTTCTTTTTGTCGTGGGTTTTACAAGATAAAAACGCCCCTGCTCTTTTCATCGAATTTCCCAAAATAGCCCGAAATTTACAAAATTGCGGTCTGTCACGTCGAATAGGGCGCGTCAATCCGAAATTATTACATATGCATAAAACTCCACTGGGTGAAAAAATTATAGCCCTGCGCATGGAAAAACAAGAAGTTAGTCTTCTAGATGAGCATAAAATCGTCTGTTTTAGGGGAAACTATCGACTTTCCCTGCAAGAAATTTATAAAATTTTTGCTCAGAAAGATTTCGAAGTTGGAAATCTTGAAGTCCTAGCGGATGGGGTCGTCAATTGGAATGCTCACCAATTGGGGTGGTGGGATGCGGATTCCAATGAATTTAGACAAATTGCCTTAAGTGATCCCCTTTGGTGGCAAAAAATGCCTATTTTTGAGGTCATTTCTCTTAAAGAAGCTCAAAGAAGGTACAATCTTCGACTGGATCCAGAAGCCTGGAATGTAGCGGCTACTTCAACAAGGGAGGCGTTAAATTTGGACTTTGAGAATAGTCATGCCTTTCAAGAGATCGCGATTCCTATGCCCGGCAAAAAATTTGCGATTTATCCCTTAGGAAAATTTGCCACCCGCTTTCCTGCAAATTCTTGGGAGCGATTTACAATGCTCTGTCCGACAGTCACAGCCACCATAGCTTATCCCGATGAAAATGTATTTTACAATCACCGACAACATGCTTACTACTCTTTTGCGATTAAGCCCGAGCAAGGCATGAAGTTAATGGGATTTATTAAACAAGATATTGAAGTTTCTCGGGCTGGAAATATGGTTTATCAAATTGAATCGGATAATTGCGCGTTATGGTCTCAAGGAAATTTAGAGCGACTTATAGGAAACGCGGTTCCGAATTTATATCGCATGCCTTTATTGAACACAGAGCCAGCTGGCTTGGTGGCCTATATTTTTAATGGAATCAAAAAGCTACCCAAATTTCTTCAGGTTTTTGTGTTGACACGTGCACATCTTTTCATGGGAGCCTGGAGAGGAAAGTGGATCTATGAGAAAGGAAAAAAAGTATGGAAATCGATGCGAAATCATTTTTTCTGGGAGACAGGAGAGGTCTATTTACCGGCATTTGTGCATCATCAGCAAGAAATTGGGGTTTTGAGCAGCGGGGTATCGCTTGTCCAACAATCGCATCGCATCATTAAAAAATGGTTCATGTTTCTTTTGATAAAAAGCTCTCTTTCAACACTATCACTTAATCCCCAAATGATTTTACTAAAAACAAAACGTTCCACAGGTTTCCCTCGTGATTCAACTTGTTAAAAAAAGACGATGACATTAATGGGTTTCATATTTTTCATAAATAAGGAGTGTTTTGGTGTGTTTTATAATGAATAGTGAGATATAATTAACTTTTATTAATAATAATTAATTACTAATAGATGGAGTTTTTATGAGTGTCTCACCTATTTCCGTTGGCTTTTTTGACAATTCATCCGCAATCCCAACATTTTACCCAGAAAAAAGTGCGGGCAAAAAGACAAAACGGATCGTTTTTGAAGATTTTAATTATGCAACACATTATGTAGCTGTAAACAGTTTTAAAATATTTAAAGATAAGCCTAAAATCCGTTTTTGGGAGAGGGTCGTTGTATTAAACGTGAAGGACGTCGAGACAAATTCAACAGGATATGTAAAAGTCAATGAAGCAAGCCTTCGGAAAAGATTTGGAATATCTAAGAAAGAGTTCAAAGATGCAAAAAAACATGGATCAGATTTAACCGCATTCATTTCAAAAAAAATACAAGAAGCTAAAGCGGAATCTCTATCGGCTGGATATCAAGGAGAAAGAAACGAATGGGGGGAACGTCATGGGATTGGTCGGGATATAGCGGAAAGCTCATTCGGTTCATTGCAACCAAAATTATCTATATATGACGGTCACTTCAGAAATGACGAATTTCACGGTAAAGGAATCCTTCAAAAAATATTTTGGAGTGGCCGTGAGGAAATATTCGAAGGTGTATTTAAGAATGGGGAATATAGCCATGGGACGTTAACCTACCCAAAAGCGGCAGGTAATGAAATAAAACAATACACAGGCCAATTCAAAGGAGAGCAGTTTCACGGAAAAGGAACTGTTACGTATTACAATGGTGATCAATACATCGGTGAGTTGAAGAAGAGTAAGTCGCATGGCAAGGGGGAATATATCACTAAAAATGGCTCTATGAAAGGTGTCTTTGAAAAAGGGCGACTGATTAAAGGTTTAAAAATTTATGCAGATGGGTCTAAAGAAAAGGGTGTCTTTAAAAAGGGCCGCCTAATTGAAGGTATAGAAACTGAAGTGGATGGAGCGAAAATAAGGGTGCGACGAGAGACTAAGGTATAAGAAGGAAAATCTTAGAGAATTGCATTCTTTTATTCAGTGTATGGCGATCTAGACGATTGCCACACACCACCTTGATTATGTGGTTTTTTCGCGGCGCTTTCGAAGAACTGTTGCGAAGAAACCATCCATTCTTCCTTCGTGAGGAATCGATTGAAAAGTTTCGCCAACAATTTCCAAATCATACGTTTTCACAAAGTGATCAATCTGTTGTTGGTTTTCTTCGTTCAAAATACTGCAGGTTGCGTAGACAATATGTCCTTCTGGTTTCATGTAACTTAGCGCTTTTTCAAAGATTGTGCGCTGCTGTCCTACAAGGCGCGTTAACATTTCCTCCGAAAACTTCCATTTCATGTCAGGGTTTCGTCGCAGTGTGCCGATTCCGCTACAAGGAACATCAGCTAAAACCCAATCCATTTGCTTTTTAAGTTTTTTGAGTTTAGGCTCGTCGTCTGGATTTACAATTTGTGAGTTTTGGACACCAGCTCGACGCAATCTTTTTTTTGCTTCCAGCAAAATTTTCTTGCGGATATCATGTAAGAAAATCTGTCCCCTTTTCTCCATTTTTGGAGCAAAAGCGAGTGTTTTTCCTCCGGATCCTGAACAATAATCTAAGACTTGTTGCCCTGGTTCAACTTGCATAAGTTCGGAAATTAATTGGCTTCCTTCGTCTTGAACTTCAAACAATCCTTGTCTGAATTCAGGTAATTCAAAAAAGTTAATCTTTTTATGGAAAACGATGCCGGTTGAAGAGCGGGAGCAAGCCGAGATTTGATATTTTTCGGACCACTGAGAAAGAAGTGTTTCTCGATCTGTTTTCAAAAGATTCACGCGCACTGTTGTCGGGGCGGGCGCATTACTTGCTAAGCAAATCTCTTGACCTTTTTCAATTCCATGACTTTTTAAGATCAAATCATAAAGATCTTTGGGAAATCCAAAGCGAATATGTTCGGGGATAGAGGTATCCTTAATTAAAGTTGGAATATCAAGCGTTTGATAGATTTCCCATTTCTTTTCCCAAGAAGCATTTTCTTCGCAGAAAAAGTCGATCAACGTTATCCAGCGCATCATCCCATATATGGCTTCTGCTACAAAAGCACGATCCTTCGATCCCAAACTTTTACGTAGTTTGAAGTAGCGACTAATCACCAGATCTAACGGGAGCTCTTGCTCCATACAAAAATCTAGTAAAGAAAAGAGGTGTCTAAGACGAAAAGGATTTGCAGAATACATAAAATAAAAAGATTAAGATTAAAAAGTTAAAATCATACTTCATTTTACAATCAATTGCAATCATTCACTCATTAAATAGCAAAAATATTCTGTACGACTTCAAAGAGTTGCAAAAAAATACTAAGTAGAATACATCTAAAAAAACATTGATATAGGAGGATTTAATGAAAGCGTTATGTTCAATTAGCATGTTTTTAGCACGTTTGTGCTTAGCTGCCATTTTTATCATTGCCGGTATTGGAAAAATTCTAGACTATGATTCCACATTGGCTTATATGGTCTCGAAAGGGATTCCAATGGCACCTTTTTTCTTGGTTCTTGCAGCTCTTTTGGAAGTCCTTGCGGGGATTTGCTTGGTGATTGGGTATAAAACCCGACTTGCAGCAGCTTTGTTGATGTTGTTTTTGATTCCGACAACAGGAATTTTCCATAATTTTTGGGATGTGGCAGAACCTGCGGCCCGGCAATTACAGATGACAATGTTTTTGAAAAATCTTGGGATATTTGGTGGCCTATGGTATGTTCTATGTTGTGGTTCAGGAAGATATGGTTGTGATGCCGTATGCTGTTCACGGACTCCCGATTCCAAGATCGATTCATAAGAAGAAAACAAAATAATAGCGCGGAACTACTGATGTCGACAGATTTGAATAAGCCATGGAGATGTGTTTTAGCTATTCTAGGGTTTTTTATCGTGGCTTTTGGCCAGCCAGCATGGAGCTCTTCCTTGGGTGCTTTTGCTGCTTTTCTTGGATATGCTTTAATAGGGCGTGTTGTGATTTCCTATTCTCGTCCACTATCTCGTTTTTGGGTGGCGGGGATCTGGTATTTTGCAGTGCAAATGGTCCAACTCTCCTGGTTTGTTTCGCATCCCTATGCGTATATTTATATTGTTTATGTCGGAGTGTCTTTGTTATTAGGGGCGCAATTCGGATTAGTGGGTATACTGATTACCCCCCGCCGATTGCGTTCCCTCATTGGGATTATTGCGATTCCTTCCGCGTGGGTGATTTTGGAATGGTCTAGGTTATTTATCTTGTCGGGTTTTTCCTGGAATCCTTCAGGGCTTGTGCTTACGGGAAATGTCTTTTCTCTTCAATTAGCTTCATTTTGGGGCGTTTTTGGGCTTTCTTTTTGGGTATTACTTGTGAATTTATTGGGTCTCAGGGCGTGGTTACTTAAAGCTCGAGTTGCTTATGTGGTATGGATTTTGGCTGCTTTAATGCCCTATGTTTATGGTTATGTGCACGTTGTTTACCATGAATACTGGATGGAAGAAGAACATCGCTTGGCCTTAAATGAAAATAAAAGTCCCTATTTCTCTGCGATTTTGGTGCAACCTGCTTTTCCTGCTGAAGAGGCGTTTGATTTTGGGGATACCCGAGATTTTGTCTCTTTTGTAATGAGAGAGTGGAAACATATTCTTAAAATTACCCAAAAGCACTCAGGAAAAACGGTTGATTTAATTGCTCTTCCGGAATTTATGGTTCCTTTTGGAACCTATACATTTGTTTATCCTTATGAAAAAGTGGCGAAAGCATTTGAAGACATTTTAGGGAAAGAAAGTTTAAATTTTCTTCCCCCTTTAGAATTGCCCTTTGCGGCTCAGTCATTAACAGATGAAGGAATCCGTTGGTTTGTGAATAACGCGTTTTGGGCGCAGGGATTGAGTAACTATTTCAATAGCGACATGGTGATTGGATTAGAAGACGCGGAAGATACACAAAATGGTCGAGAATATTATAGCGCAGCCCTGTTTTTTCATCCAATGCGCGAACTTTTTTCAGAAGAAAAATTTCGGCGAGCGGAGCGCTATGCTAAGCGTGTGCTTGTTCCCATGGGAGAATACATTCCTTTTAGCTTTTGCAGAGAGCTTGCGGCTCGTTACGGCGTAAACGGATCGTTTACAGGGGGACAAGAAGCCAAGATTTTGACGGGAAGTAAGCTTCCTTTTGGGGTTTGCATATGCTACGAAGAAACCTTTGGGCATCTGACGCGAGAAAATAGACAGTTGGGTGCAAATCTTTTAGTCAATTTAACAAGCGATGCCTGGTTCCCTTGTTCGCGTTTGCCGCAGCAACATTTCGATCATGCTAGATTACGAACGGTTGAAAATGGGGTGCCTTTAATCAGGGCATGCAATACGGGTGTAACTGGATCGATTGATAGCTTAGGGCGGTTAACAGCCAAGCTTGGAAATACTTTAGCAGAAACAGAGGAGTCTTCCGATTCGATTTTGGTGCATGTTCCTCTTTACCACTATCGCACATTATATACCTTGTTTGGTGATAAATTAATTATCGGATTTTGTTTTTTGGGATTGTTCGGCTTTGGTATTTATGAATATAAACATCGTAGGCGCCCTTGAAAACCAATGATTAATTTCAGTAATAGCACAAAACCAAAATCTTCACGATTTTCCCTTGATAAAAACAAAAGGCTTTAATTATTCTAACTTGCATCATCACGAAATAGATCAATATTAATGAGCAGGTTCGACAACTGTGAATGCCTTCAATTCCAGCCTAGAAAAAACATGTAGGAGACAGCGCACGCTTAAAAAAAGCGTTTCGTTTTCTGGTATCGGGATTCACACGGGAAGAGGGGTTTCCCTCAAATTTTGTCCAGCCAAGGAGGGTACGGGAATTGTCTTTAAACGAGTCGATCTTCCCAGCCAGCCTCTTATTCCTGCCACTGTTGAATATGTGTGCGAAACTAACCGCAGCACCACATTAGGGATTGGGTCCGTAAGGATTCATACCGTTGAACACGTCTTGGCAGCCATTCGTGCTTATGAAATCTCCAATTTATGCATTGAGATTACTAGCATTGAGCCTCCTGTCGGAAATGGAAGCTCGGATGTTTTTGTCGAAATGATCGAAGAGGCAGGGATCGAAGAGCAGGACGGAATTATTCCGGTCGTGAAAATTCAAGAGCCTGTTTATTGGTCCGAGGGAGACATTCACTTGGTTGCTCTCCCCGCAGATGAATATCGCATTAGTTACACACTTAGTTATCCAACCCCAAGTATTCTGCAAGCACAATTTCACTCTTTGTCAGTAACAGCAGAAAGTTTTAAAAATGAGCTTGCTCCTTGTCGCACATTTTCTCTTTACCAAGAGGTTTCTGTACTGATGGATAAAGGTTTGATTCAAGGCGCGAGTTTAAACAATGGAGTCACCATTAAAGATGGAGCTATTTTAAGTAAGGGGGGATTGTTCTTCCCTAATGAAATGGTTCGGCATAAAATATTGGATATGATTGGTGATTTTTCTCTTGTCGGGTTTGACTTTTTGGCGCATGTTATAGCTATTCGCTCAGGACATGCCTCTAATTTTGCCTTCGCGAAAAAGCTCTTACATTCTATTACAACGGAGAGATGTTCATGACTCCTGACTTTAGCGAAATGCCCGCGGTCTTTGATATTAAAGAGATTCTTAAAATCTTGCCCCATCGCTATCCCTTTTTGTTGGTTGACAGAATTGTTGAAATGGATTTAGAAAAGGGGTATATTTTAGGCCAAAAAAACATCACCTTTAATGAATCTTTTTTTCAAGGCCATTTTCCGGGTGCACCGATTATGCCCGGAGTGTTAATTCTTGAAGCTCTTGCGCAAGCAGGGGGAATTTTAGTGTATTTAAAAGGAGAAAGCGAGGTTGAAAAAATCGCTGTTCTTATGAACGTGAATCAAGCGAAATTTCGCAGTCCTGTGCGTCCAGGAGATGTCCTTTTTCTGAAAGGAGAGGGGCAACATTTTAGTAAAAAAGGTGGGAAAATCAAGGCAACAGCTTATGTCAATAATAAGGTCGCTGTTGAAGCTGAAATTGGTTTTGCTTTAGTTCCCAAAAGCCAAATTTAAAAGTTATAAAATTATTGTTATTAAAACTACAGACTGAGATTTCATAAAGCATGAGTCAATCTAAAATCCACCCAGCAGCCATTATAGAGCCAGGGGCAGTTATTGGTAAAAACGTTACAATAGAGCCTTTTGCAGTTATAAAAAGCACGGTCACCCTAGAAGATGATGTGGTGATTATGTCGGGTGCCTACATCGAAGGAAATACCACGATTGGAGCTGGGACCAAAATTTATCCCTATGCAAGCATTGGGACCAAGACGCAGGACCTCAAGTTTCGAGGAGAAAAAACCTTCGTAAAGATTGGGAAAAACTGTGAAATTCGTGAATTTGTAACGATTAATTCGTCTTGCCAAGAGAATTCCGTTGTTGAGGTTGGCGATGAATGCCTAATTATGGCCTATTGTCATATTGCTCACAACTGCGTTTTAGGGAAAAGAGTTATTATGAGCAATAATGCTACTCTTGCAGGGCATGTGATTTTAGAGGATTATGCCATTGTGGCGGGGTTTACCCCGATCCACCAATTTGTCAGAATTGGGGCCTATGCAATGGTGGGTGGAATGAGTCGTGTTACCCATGATATCCCTCCTTATACAATTGGCGCTGGAATACCATTTAAGTTTGGTGGGTTAAACCTTGTGGGTCTCAAAAGGCATGGGTTCCAACTCAATACACGTCGTGAATTAAGTAAGGCTTTTAAGCTAACATATCGCTCTAAACTTCGTCTGGAAGAGGCTTTAGATCTGATTGAGCAGGAATTGGAATCTTTGCCTGAAGTCCAGCATTGGATTGACTTTTGCAGAAGTTCTAAAAGAGGCTTAATGGGGCTGCAAGGAATCTCCAATTCAGAAGAATTTGAGGAAGAGGAAGAAGAGGAAGAAGTTTCTGAGCTCGTTTCTAAATAAGTCACAGTCTCACACGATACACGGGAAATCAAGCGCAGAATTTGCATCGTTCTGCTGCTTTTCTGATATATATCTAGTCATTTTACAATTTAAGGGTGCCTGTTATGAAAGTTGTCTTTTTTGGGACACCGCAATTTGCTGCAAACGTACTCAGTGATCTTTTAAATAGTCACATAGATGTTGTGGCGGTCATCACAAAACCAGATCGGGCGCAAGGTCGATCTAAGCAATTAGTCCCGACTCCTGTCAAGCAGGTCGCCTTGATGCAGGCAACTCCTATTCCTTGTTTTCAACCTGAGCTTGTGTCCGCTCCCGAGTTTGCAGATACGCTTGCTGCCTTTAAGCCGGATTTGTTCGTTGTTGTTGCGTATGGCGAAATTATCAAGCAGCATCTTTTGGACATGCCTAAAATGGGGTGTATTAATTTACATGCTAGTTTGCTTCCAAAGTACCGAGGAGCTGCGCCCATCCAGCGAGCGATCATGAATGGGGAGTCCGAAATTGGTGTGACTATCATGCATATGGTTAAAAAAATGGATGCGGGCGATATGATCAAAAAAGCTTCTATTGTCGTAGATGAAAATCAATCTTTTCCTGAAATTGAGCAAGCTTTATGTCGCATTGGATCCCATGCTCTCCTTGAGGTGCTTCGAGAAATTGAAGCAGGGGCGAGTATGCGTCAGCCTCAGAATCATGATGAAGTAACATACGCCCCTAAAATTGAGTTAGAAGATTGTTATATCGATTGGAATCGTTCCGCTTCAGATCTCCATCATCTTGTGCGTGCTGTCACACCTGAGCCCGGAGCTTGGTGCTATGTGGAAGTGAAGCAGCAGAAAAAGCGTTTAAGAATTTTAAAAAGCCAAATGATGACTTCAGGCAGTGGTCAACCGGGAGAAATTCTGGGGTATGGAAAAGAGGGATTGATTGTGGCGTGTGGAGAAGGTTCTCTTCGCATTGTAACGCTTCAACTTGAGGGGAAAAATGCCATGAGTGCCGAGGATCTCATGAGGGGCATTCCAAGGCAAATGTTTTCGTTTGTAATGGGCGCATGATGGCAACTCAGTCTATTTCTTCGGCTCTCTTTGGAGCAGTTTCTTATCTAAGTGTTCATGGGGGGCCGGCAGTCAAGGAAGCGGTTGTGATTACGCAAAAAGTTGCTAACTTTGGTATTCGCTTTTTCCCGATTATTCAAGGGGGCGGTTATGTTGGCTATGGATTGAAAGTCTTCATATGGGACGGTTTGCGAAATCGCATTAGGCTCCATATTGAAAACAAAGGGGGCACGATTGGGTATGTTTCCCAAGTTTTCCAAGGGTTTTATGCAAGGATTAAGTCTATTCAATTTCAAACGACTCAGTTTTCCTTTCTATATGGATTTTCTGCCATAGGGGCGGGAGGATGTGGGATCGCAAGTGGAATTTGTCGGTTAAGTTATCAGGGTCTTTCATGTGCCGCGAATATATTGGGTTCCGCAGCGCGCGGATTTTTTATGTTTGGCGACATTCTTTCTTTGCAATATTATGTAAATGTTTTTTTTTCTGCTTCTGAGCTTGCCAAGTCGAGTTCAGGAGATACACGACAAGTCGCGCTCAAAATGAGAATTTCAGCTGGCTTGGGCATTTTCATTTGTTTTGCTTATCTTTTAGCTGGCGCTTTGGCTCTCTTCGGAGCTCCGATTGGAGTTGCTTTTGCGATCGGTTGTGTTGCGGGATTGACAAGTTGTTTAAAAGGATTATTCGACTTCTTTTATCGCAACGATTTATCGCGTATGTAATAGGGTTTTTAGCCTTGGAAAAGTGTATGTATCAAATATTTTAGTTATTTACAAATTAACTTTTTTCCTTTACCATAAAAAATTCATCGTATATGTAAACATGTTCAACATCACCATTTATGTGGAAGATGTTAAAAAAAGCAAGCGCCACTAAAGCGTTTGATGAGTGGGCTCGGGTTGGATTAAAATAAAACCTATCGTGATAATCGATTGAATTAACAGCCTAAACCTGAGTATAGAAAGAGCTTTTTAACAAAATCACTCAAATAAATTGGGTGGAGTTCTAGCTTCTGGAATTTTTAAGTTTTAAATATCAAAAAAATAAGGTGTAGATATGGCTCTAACACGTACTGCTGCAACGGAAGATTATCGATTTCCAACAGCTACAGACGGCTCAAAAGCGAAAAAAGGATTTGCAAAAATTGGAAGAGGATTTGAAAAACTCGGACGAGGAGCTGCATCTCTTGCGCAAAAGCCAAAGATGATTATAGATAAAAAAGAAGGCTTTGGGAAAGCAATAAAAGTTGCTGCAGGAACTTCAGAGCTCGTTTTGGTCATTTTTTCCGCTATTGGTGGCGTGAAGTTACAGGGATTGAAAGAAGTGACGACTCTGGTTAAGGGCGTAAAAAAAATTATTGATTTAGTTGAAGTTGTGGATAATGTCGGAGAGTTGGCTGGGTATTTGAAGAACGCAAGCAAGCCCCGTAGTGTGGTTGTTGCTCTTTGGACAGTTCCAAAAGTCGCTTCAACTGTATTCTTTACAGTCTCAAGTGGCATGGAAGTATTTGAGTTCTTTTCTAGAACATTTAACGTGGGCACCAAAGCTTTAGATTTTACATTTAAAGGGCTTGGCAGTGTCCCTATTCCTGTATTCGGTCTTGTGAAAGATGTTGTGGGTGGCGCGGGTGTCCTCTTGCAGGTTGCGATCAAAGGTCGTGAGCTATACGTGGCAGTTTGTGAGCGTAAGCATGCAACAGATAAATTGAACACCTGGAAAAAAGATTTTTCCAACTTAGATTTAGAAAAAAACAGTGAAGTAGATGGGAAAGCGATTGAGCTTGCAAACAAATACGAAGCCAAGCTTGCTGAGTATAATGCATTACTGCAACAAGAGCAAGAGTATGTTGCTAACCCAGGGACAGCTCCTAAATTAGATCGGGCGGCAAAAAGCAAGCTGGCCAAAGGTGCTGCGAACATCAGAAAGTGGGAAAAGCGCCGAGATTTATTGAGTGGTGCTGTGTCTGGAAAAGCGTACGATTTCACGGTGGAGCTCATTAAATATAAAGGCGAGTCCAAAAAAGCTAAGCTATTTAATGAAAATAGAAAGATTGCTAAGGCGGTGGTTGGTGTGGTCTTGAATATTGCAAAGGTTGCGCTGATTGTAACAAGTCTTACATTCTTAGCAACAGGTCTTTCAGGTGTGCCGTTTGCGTTCATTTTGATGGGAGCAAGCCTTGCGATCAACGTTGGCGGATTGGCTAGCTACGCAACATGGGAATTCCTTGGCGAGAAAAGGGTGGCTGCGCCTGCGGCGTAAGTTTCGTTTCGCTTTTTATTTAGCTGGCGAGGGGCTCCTCGCCAGTTTATTGTGTGATCATGATGGTCTCTATTTCCTCTTCTTTCCTAAAAAAATCTTCTCCAGTTTCTCCAAAGTTTTTTGCATACGAATGGTTCTCAGTCTTTGTTGTGATGGGCTGTTTAATGGTTTTGGTCGGTGTGACGCTTGCGTCGCGAACAGATGAGATGCGGCTGCCTTCTATAAAAGAACGGCGCGTATTAGTCAAAAAAATTCAGGTATCAAAGCTCAAGAAGGTTTCCAAAAAACGGGGCGTTCCACAAAGAAAAAAAAGCAGGGGTGAGGGGGTGAAGGTGGGGTTGTTTTTGTCTTAGGTTGTCTGCGGGTGAGGGGTGATATTCTGAATTTTAATGCAGATTCTAAGATTCTTGTTTTCAATAGGATAATCTTTGGCGAATTCGGGGTGTTTGTTGTGTGAATACATCGGTTATTGAAAAAATAAAAGAGGGTGTGTGCAATTATAAAAATAGACCTTAAACTAGCTTAAAGAACCTTTTTTAAGAGGGAGTAGATGCTGGGTGAATATAAAATAATTAATTTTTTTTCTTTCTAGAGAGAAAACTGGTTGTGATAAATCTCCAAGTTTGGTAGTCTACTCTTTTTAAGCGACTAAAAAGGTTGGTTAAAAACCAAAATTCCTCTCTTACCCTCTGAAAAGAACACATTGCGTGTGCACCTTTTCACTAGAATAGGGAGAATAACTCTTGAATACGCTCAGTTGATAGTATTTTAGTTTAATGGTTTCAATTTTGATGAAAGGAATTCGCACATGGCGATAAAATTAATGGGTAAAAAACGAGGGATGACACAGCGTTTTGATGAAGCTGGCAACCTCATCGTTTGCACAGTCATTGAAGTCGAACCCAATGTTGTGACACAGCTTAAGACGAAAGAAAAAGATGGCTATAATGCTGTCCAGTTGGGATTTGAAAAAATTGAAGCAAATGATCCTCGCACAGTGAAAAGACGTACGTCTAAACCTTTGCAAGGACACTATGCAAAAGCAGGTGTTGAGCCCCGCAGATTTTCTGGGGAGTTTCGCATTGAAGATTCAGCCGAATTTTCTCTCGGGCAAGAGCTTAAGGTGGACCTTTTCAAAGAAGCTGGATATCTCGATGTAATCGGGGTCAGCAAAGGTAAAGGTTATCAAGGGGTAATGAAGCTGCACAATTTTGGTGGCGGCCCTGCTGCTCACGGTTCAGGATTTCACCGTCACGCTGGATCGACCGGAATGCGCTCCACCCCAGGCCGTTGTTTGCCAGGTGGAAAAAGAGCAAGTCATATGGGTGTCGACCGTGTCACTGTTGAAAATTTGAAAATTGTGTTGGTCGACGAAGAAAATAATCTGATCTTGGTTCAAGGGCAAGTTCCTGGGGCTTATGACAGCTTGCTTTTCCTTAGAGAAGCAAGAAAAAAGCGCAGTGCGAAATAATTAGCTTGGAGAATTAGATCGTGGCTTTATTAAAAGTTTTTGATATTAAAGGCAATGAAGTTGGAGAATTAGAGGTTGATAGCACTTTTGCTGAAGCTCAAATTAATTCTCAAGTCGTAAAAGATTATGTTACCGCTCTCAGAGCAAATGCAAGACAATGGTCCGCTAATACAAAAGGGCGTTCCGAAGTTAAGCATTCGACAAAGAAACCTCATCCACAGAAGGGTGGAGGACGAGCTCGTCAAGGATCGCTCGTGGCTCCTCAGTACCGCGGTGGTGGTCGAGTATTTGGTCCAAAACCAAAATTTGATCAACATGTACGTATTAACAAAAAAGAACGAAAAGCAGTTATTCGATTCTTGATTGGCGAAAAAATCCGCAACAACGCATTAACCGTTGTGCAAGATTTCCACATGGAAGAACCTAAAACTAAGCACGTAGCAGATTTTCTTGAAAAACAAGGAATCAGCGGAAGAACGTTGTTTATTGGCGAGGGAAATTTCGTTCAAGTCGGTAACGACAATGACGGCAAAAAAGTTAGCGTACGCTGCGAACAACATGACAACTTTATTAAAAGCATTCGCAATCTACAAAAGATCGAGTTTGCTTTAACATCCCATGTCAGTGGATATGATGTAATTGTAGCAAAAAACATGATTGTTGGTGCCTCAGCGCTCGAACAGTTAAAAGAATGGCTTTGCTAACTTAAGAAACTACCAGGATGAAGGAAAATAATCATGGCGAATAAAGATCCCTATCATGTGGTAAAAGGTCCACATGTGACAGAAAAGTCAGTCATGCTTCAAGGGTTAAAAAACGCTACAAGTAACCGCTCGCTAGCCGCGTGTGAATCGCCTAAATATGTATTCATTGTAGATCGCAAGGCGAATAAACAAGAAATCGCTCGAGCAGTTGAAGAGATTTATAGCGAAAAAAATATCAAAGTTGTTGCAGTGAACACGATTAATGTTAAGCCAAAAGCAAGACGTGTCCGTGGGCGCATGGGAAACAAGCCAGGCTTTAAAAAGGCAGTGGTTACACTCGAAGCTGGCGACAATTTAGATAACGTATAATTCCATGGAACGTGACGGAAGCCAGATGAAGAGCTTCACAAAAAAGGATTCATGAGCAGATGTTAAAAAAATATCGACCAATCACTCCAGGCACACGGCAGCTTGTGTTGCCAGTGAACGAAAAGCTTACACGTGCAAACGATCATTCAAAAGCAACGGTAAAGCCAGAGAAATCATTATTGTCCCCAAAAAAACGGACAAATGGAAGAAATAATAATGGCCACATCACCTGCCGTCATAAAGGTGGAGGACATAAGCGTCACTATCGTTTAGTGGATTTCAAGCGAGATAAAGAAAATATCCCAGCTGTTGTAAATTCAATCGAATACGATCCAAACCGCTCCGCATACGTCGCACTCTTGCATTATGCAGACGGAGAAAAACGCTATATCATCGCTCCTGAAGGATTGAAGAAAGGGGATAAAGTCCAAACAAGTGATCAAGCACCTTTCCGTACAGGAAATTGCATGCGTATGATGAGTATGCCTCTTGGCTCCATCATCCATAGCATTGAACTTGTTCCAGGAAAAGGCGCGAAACTTGTTCGTTCAGCTGGATTGTCTGCACAGTTAATGGCTCGCAGTGGCGGCTATGTAACTGTTAGAATGCCTTCTGGTGAAGTGCGTATGTTTAATGAAAAATGTCGAGCAACTTTTGGCACTGTTTCAAACTCCGAGTATAACCTTCGTGTAGAAGGAAAAGCTGGACGTAAACGCTGGAAAGGGATTCGCCCAACAGTTCGCGGTACCGCAATGAACCCAGTCGATCACCCTCACGGTGGTGGTGAAGGAAAGCACAAAGGAAATATTCCTCAAACTCCTTGGGCACAATGCACACGTGGACTCCGTACACGGTCCCTGAAGAAATCGAATAAGTTCATTGTTAAAGATCGAAGGAAAAAGTAAATATGGCTAGATCCTTAAAAAAAGGCCCCTTTGTGGCTCACCATTTAAAGAAAAAGGTCGAAGATCAAAATAATGCTGGAACCAAAAAGTCCATCAAGACTTGGTCAAGAAGCTCAATGATTGTTCCAGAAATGATTGGACATACATTTGAAGTCCACAATGGGCGTAAATTTATTTCAGTATTTGTATCTGAAAATATGGTTGGACACCGTTTAGGGGAGTTTTCACCAACACGCCTATTTAAGGGGCATCCAATTAAGAAATAAGGGTTGTTTCAATGAATTATGCAAAAGCGCTAAGTAAATATATTCGAATAAGTCCACGCAAAGCTCGTCTTGCAGCAGGACTTATCCGCGGAAAATCCGTACCTGATGCGTTAGTTCAACTCCAATTCAGTGGATTAAGAGCTGGAAGGCTCTTGAAAAAGACGCTCGATAGTGCTGTTGCGAACGCAGAATCGCAACATGATCTTCGACGAGAACAACTGAAAGTTGCTGAAGTACGAATCGACGCAGGGCCAATAATTAAACGTGCGAAACCTAAAAACCGTGGTGGCCGTCATCCAATCATGAAGCGAACCAGCCATTTCACTGTTGTTGTTAGCGCAGATAAGGAGTAATCTTATGGGACAAAAAGCCAATCCAATTGGGCTTCGCTTAATACGCAATCGTAAATTTCGCTCGAAATGGTTTGCTAACAAGCATGAATTTGGTCAAAACGTGATCGAAGATCATATGATTCGCGAATATTTGATGAAAAAACCTGCATGTGTAGGGACTTCTCAAATTCGTATTTGCCGCATGAGTGATAAAATTGAGATCACCATTTGCACCGCACGTCCAGGTCTTGTCATCGGGAAAAAGGGCGCAGAAATCGACGCTCTTAAATCTGAGTTGTTCAAGCTCACTGGAAAAGAAGTTTGGATCGAAGTCGAAGAAATCAAACGTCCTGATCTAGACGCCAAAATTGTAGCTGACGGAATCGCAAAACAACTCGAACGACGCATCGCATTCCGACGTGCAATGAAAAAAGCAATGCAATCCGCTACCGATGCTGGTGCTCTTGGAATTAAAGTCCAAGTTTCTGGCCGCTTAGGTGGTGCTGAAATTGCACGGACTGAATGGTATAAAGAAGGAAGTACTCCTTTGCATACTCTAAGAGCAGATATTGATTTCGCTTACGGTCGTGCAGAAACAACATATGGAAGCATTGGTGTCAAGGTTTGGATCTACCGAGGCGAAGACACACAACCAACTAGACAGCCAACTGAGTAAGGAGGATTAGGGTCATGGCATTGATGCCTAAACGAACAAAATTTCGAAAGCTTCAAAAAGGGCATTTTTCCGGAATCAGTAAAGGCGGATGCTTTGTTCACTTCGGTGAATTTGGTATCCAAGTCCTAGAAAGAGCCTGGGTAACCGCTCAACAGATTGAAGCCTGCCGTGTAGCCATTAACCGCTACTTTCAGCGACGTGGTAAAGTGTGGATACGTATTTTCCCCGATAAACCAGTGACAAAAAAGCCAGCTGAAGTACGTATGGGTAAAGGAAAAGGCGCTGTAGACCATTGGGTAGCAGTCGTTAAACCAGGACGTATTTTATTTGAAGTAGGCAACGTACCGAAAGTTTTAGCACAAAATGCTCTTAGACGTGCAGCTGCTAAGCTTGGAATTAAAACTCGATTCGTCGAGCGCGTAGAACAGGTGTGAGGTTAGTATAATGTCTAAAGCTCGTGAACTAATTAATCAATCTCTAGATGAACTACAAGCTTCTTTGAGTGATAAACGCAAAGAACTGTATGCACTAGTGGTTGCTAAGAAAAATACAAAAAAACTTGAGAAGCCTCATCGTATTCCTTCACTTAAAAAGGATATTGCACGGCTTCATACTGTGATTCATGCTAAAACATTGCAAGAACAGTCGCAGGCTGTGTGAGGACGTTTAATGGAAGAAATTAAATCAAAGCGAAAAGTTAAAAAAGGTACTGTTCTATCTAACAAGATGGAAAAAACCGTTGTCGTGCAAGTTAGCCGTACATATCCACATCCCCGTTATGGGAAAGTGGTGACACGTAACAAGAAATACTACGCACACAATGAATTAAGACCATTAGAAGTGGGTGAACAAGTAACAATTGAAGAAACACGGCCCCTCTCAAAGCTGAAAAGATGGAGAGTGGTTGCCTAGTCGTTCGTATCCACTGGCTTTAAGCGGGTCACCTAATAAAGCCTGAACGTCATAAATATTATAGTGCTGCTTAAAGTGTAGCAAATACGGTAAAGTGCGGAGTTAATTTAATTATGATTCAACAAGAAACCAAACTTAAAGTGGCTGACAACTCAGGAGCTAAGCGTGTAAAATGCTTTAAAGTTCTCGGTGGATCTAGAAGACGTTATGCAAGTGTTGGTGACATTATTGTTTGTTCAGTTCAAGAAGTCGAACCAGGTGCAAGCGTTAAGAAAGGCGATGTTGTAAAAGCTGTAATCGTTAGAACAACAGCTGATATCACACGTGAAGACGGAACAGTCTTGCGTTTTGATACAAATAGCTGCGTTCTCATCGATGAGAAAAAGAACCCAATCGGGACGCGCATTTTTGGACCAGTTGCTCGAGAGCTGCGTGCAGAATTTTTGAAGATCGTATCTCTTGCACCCGAGGTGATTTAGAAATGAGAGAAAAAACTATGAATAAAATTTCTGTATGTAAAAAGTTCAAAAAAGGCGATCGTGTTGTTGCAATTACAGGAAACGATCGTGGAAAAGCTGGCACAATCCTCAGATGCAGTGGCGACAGAGTTGTTGTACAAGGCCTCAACGTGCGCAAAAAGCACGTAAAGAAATCTGAGCAAAATCCAGCTGGGGGAATCCTGCCATTTGAGCAATCCATCCATGTTTCCAATTTGAAATTATGTGTTGCTGAAGATAAAGGGGTGAAGTTGCGTACTCGCGTTGACCAGAATGGAGACCGAGAATTATACTATAAGCTCGATGGTCAAGATGTCACCTATCGTTCACTTAAAAATTCAAACAGCAAGAAGAGTTAAAAATGTCTAGGTTAAAAAAGCGGTATCTGGAAACAGTCAAGCCCGAGCTGCATAAAAAATTTGGGTATACAAATCCTTGCCTGATCCCAGCTTTGAAAAAGATTGTGATCAACATGGGGATTGCAGAAGCAAGCAAGGATAAAAATGCTATCCAAGATTGTGTTAATGAATTAACACTTATCTCAGGACAAAAGCCTATTATCACGAAAGCTAAGAAAGCGATTTCAAACTTTAAACTGCGCGAAAAGCAGCCCATTGGGATTAAAGTTACACTTCGCGGACAGAGAATGTTTGACTTTCTTGATCGTTTCTGTAATATTGTATGTCCTCGCATACGAGACTTCCGTGGCTTTCCTTCAAAATGTGATGGACGCGGAAACTATACGCTCGGATTGGATGACCAACAAGTGTTTCCAGAATTGAATCTCGATGATGTTAAAAAGACACAAGGGATGCATATAACCTTCGTTACAAGTACATCCAAGGATGAAGAGTGTGTGGAATTGCTTCGTTTGCTTGGACTTCCGTTTAAAAATTTACCTGTATCGGTAGCAGCTTAAGAATAGGAGAAGGAATTATGGCAGTTAGCGACCCAGTAGCCGATTTCCTCACAAGGATTCGCAATGCAAGTAGAGCACAACGCCGTTTTGTTGTGATTGGTTGGAGCAAACTCAAAGAAGGTATTGCGGAAATCCTTAAAGCCCAAGGGTTTATCGAAAGTTATCTGATTGAGAAAGATGAGAATCACCGTGGGATCATTAGAGTTTACTTGAAGTACACAGAAAGACGCGAGTCTGTAATTAAAGGTCTAGAAAGAGTTTCTAAGCCTGGCTTACGTCGATATGTAGGACATGATGATATTCCGTTTTTCTATGGCGGCCTAGGGCTGTCAATTTTGTCAACTTCTCAAGGTTTATTACCTGGGGGAGAGGCGAAGAAAAGAAAAATTGGTGGCGAACTTTTGTGCCGAGTCTGGTAACTTCAATCGATGTGAACAGCTGCCTGCCTTACGTAAGCAAGCAGCTTTATAAGGAGTAAATGAAATGTCGCGTAAAGGAAAACTTCCCATCTCAATCCCAAGCGGTGTTGAAGTTAAAGTCAATAATGGGGAAATCTCTGTAAAAGGACCTAAAGGTTCTTTGCATGGGAAAATCTTTCCTGAAATTGCTGTAAGCATCGAAGGAAATGAAGTTCATGTGCAATTGACAGAAGAAGCAAAAGATGCAGGAAACTTGCACGGCCTTTATCGCTCTCTTGTTCAAAATATGGTAACAGGGGCAGAAAAAGGTTTTCAGACTCGCTTAGAAATGATTGGAGTCGGATATCGTGCGTCCGTTCAAGGACAACTCTTGGATCTGCAGCTTGGTTTTTCACACCCAACTAAATTGCCAATTCCTCAAGGAATTCAAGTTGAAGTTGCTGAAAAAAACACTGTAATTATTGTTTCTGGTGTTGATAAACAAAAAGTTGGACAGTTTGCCGCAATAATCCGCGCAATGAGACCACCTGAGCCATACCAAGGAAAAGGTATTCGCTATGCAGGGGAGTATGTTCGCAGAAAAGATGGAAAATCAGCTTCCAAAAAATAATGCTCATTTATTGCGTGCGTGATTGTTTAAGCAATAAAGTACAAATTGTTTAATAAGGTTGTTATGGGATCAGAACTTAGAATTCAGACGATTCGCAAAAAACGAACAATGCGAATTCGTAAAAAAATTCATGGGACCAGTGTGGAACCACGTCTGTGCGTTGTTAAAAGCAACAAGCATCTACAAGTGCAGTTGATTAATGATGATGCTGGAGTAACTCTTGGCTCAGTCGCAACGTTCTCGAAAGAATATCGCGGAAGCGAATTCGGCAAAAAAAGCAAGCAAGCTGCCCGCAAATTAGGCGAGCATATTGCAAAGATTGCTTCTGAACAGAACATTAAAGCAGCCAAGTTTGATCGTGGTCCAGCTAAATTCCACGGAGTTTTAGCCGAACTTAAAGATGCGGCAGTTGCTGCCGGTTTGAAGTGCTAATAGCGCTGGCATCATTTCCAATTAATTTTAGGATGTTTAAATGACAAGACAAGCAGAAGGTCAGAAGAAAGAAAAAAAAGGCAGCGAGTTGACTGAAAAAGTCCTCTATATTAATCGCTGTTCAAAAGTTGTCAAGGGTGGACGTAAGTTCAGCTTCTCCGCTCTTATTCTCGTTGCAGATGGAAAAGGAAAAGTCGGCTATGGCTTTGCTAAAGCGAACGAATTGACCGATGCAATCCGTAAAGGTGGCGAAGCTGCAAGAAAGAATCTCGCTTCTTACGAAATGGAAGGGACGACTATTCCTCACGAAATTACAGTGACTTGGGATGGAGCAACAGTGATGTTGAAACCAGCTCCTGAAGGCTCTGGAGTGATCGCAGGATCTAAAGTACGTGCTGTATTGGAAATGGCCGGTTATACAGATGTAATGGCTAAAAATTTGCGTTCAAGCAATCCAATTAACATCGTAAAAGCAACTTTTAAAGGTTTATCGCTATTGCGTAGCCGTCAAAAGATGAAACAAGTTAGAGGTTTAGCATGATTACACTTGGAACATTAAAAAATGATTTGCGCGGAAGAAAACAAGTTCGACGCGTAGGACGAGGAGTTGGTTCCGGTGTAGGTAAAACTTGCGGCCGTGGACAAAAAGGTGCTGGAGCACGTTCAGGCTATAAGCGTCGCTTAGGCTATGAAGGTGGTCAGTTCCGTCTTTTCGCAAAGCTTCCAATTCGTGGATTTTCCAACGCACGCTTTAGAAAAGAATTAGATGTTGTCAATTTAAGCCAAATCGATCAAGCCTATGAAGATGGCGAAGTTGTAAATGCAGAGACACTAGCAGACAAAGGTCTTTTAAGTGGTCGTACTCACGGAGTAAAAATTCTCGGTGATGGCGAATTAACTAAGAAAGTAACTTTTGAAGTGCACAGTTTGTCAGCAGCTGCACGTGATAAACTCCAAAAAGCGAAAATTACGTTTCAACTTTCGAGGTCTTAATTTGCTATGCACTTTTTCGCATTCATGCAAAGCTTCGATTGAAAACATCAGTTAATTTTATGCTTGCTTGTACGATTTCAAGTAGTTTACAATAGATCAAACGGAAAGTTAAAGCTAAGGATTAAATGCGATGTTTAGTGAAGTGCAACGAGTCTTTCAAATTCCTGAACTGAGAAATAAAATTCTTTTTACCTTGCTCATGCTATTTGTATGCAGGATAGGGGGATTTATTCCTGTTCCAGGAATTAACGGTGAAATAGCTGTCAGTTTTTTTAGACATGCGACAGGAGGAGGCCAAAATCTCTTCCAAATGGTAGATATTTTTTCGGGCGGAGCTTTCTCTCAAATGACTGTTATTGCATTGGGGGTCGTTCCATACATTTCTGCTTCTATTATTTTGCAGCTGCTCGTTGCTCTTTGGCCATCTCTACAGCGTGAATTACGCGAAAATGGGGAAGCGGCAAAGCGAAAAATCAATAAAATGACTCGTATTTTGACGGTTGTACTGTCTGTTTTGCAATCAGGTTTGTTTGCAAGATATGCGCTGCAAATCAATATGTCAAAGCCAGGTATCGTCGCTGGTGAACTCTTGGATATTCAAGCCTTTGGCGTGCCATGGCTTTTTTATCTCATTACCATCGCAACGATGACGACTGGAACGGTCTTTTTAATGTGGATTGGTGAGCAGATTACAGATCGGGGAATTGGAAACGGAATGAGTTTGATTATTACGTTGGGAATTCTCTCTCAAATCCCTACGGCTTTGGGACTCATTTTCCAGCAACTTAATTTGAACTCGCAAGAACCTGGACAAATGAATTTAGCTAGTGTCCTGGTTTTAGTCGCTGTGTTTGTGCTTGTCACAATTGCAACAATTCTCATTATTCAAGGGCATAGGCGAATCCCCTTGCAGTATGCAAGGCGTGTTGTTGGAAGAAAAGAAGTGCAAGGCGGAACCTCGTATATTCCACTTAAAGTGAACTATGCAGGTGTTATTCCGGTTATCTTTGCATCTTCATTGTTATTATTCCCTGCAACGCTTGGTGCTTTCTTGGGTCATGGTAATTGGTTAGGAGAGGTCGCCAGCTGGGTTTCGCCAGGAAGTAGTGTGTATATGGCTTTGTTTGTATTGCTCATTATCTTCTTCACTTATTTCTGGACAGCAACTCAGTTCAGACCCGATCAGATCGCATCTGATATGAAGAAAAATGGGGCTTTTGTTCCAGGTGTTCGTCAAGGAAAACCGACTCAAGACTACCTGGAAAACACGATGAATAAAATTACGTTGCTCGGAGCTCTCTTTTTGGCAGGAATTGCTATTCTTCCAACATTAGTTGGTCGCTTTTTAGGAATTCCACAGACAATTAGTTATTTCTTTGGAGGGACAGCTTTATTAATTCTCGTGGGTGTTGTTTTAGACACAATGAAGCAAGTTGAGTCTCACCTTCTTATGAAGCGTTACGATGGTTTTATGAAGCGTGGACGGATCAGAGGAAGATAAATACGTTTTCTTTTGAACAAAAAGAATATGTGTGATAAATTATCAAGTTCAATTTCATGTAATTAGTAGGAGATTTGAATGCCTAGAATTATCGGTATCGATATACCGGATAATAAAAGATTAGAAATTAGTTTGACATATATCTATGGATTAGGTCGTCGTCTAGCTAATGAGATTATTGCAAAGCTGGGTTTAGACCCTAACATGCGTGCCCACAAATTGACAGAAGATGAGATTGCAAGTATCAACGCATTGCTCCAGTCTCAATATGTCGTTGAAGGGGACCTCAAACGTCAAGTTCAAAACAACATTAAACGATTAATTAGCATCCATTCCTATCGTGGACAAAGACATCGTGTTGGACTTCCAGTCCGTGGACAACGTACTCGTACTAATGCTAGAACGAGAAAAGGCCGTCGTAAGACAGTGGCTAATAAGAAAAAATAAGAGAGGAGTGAATCACTTTGTCTAAGCAGGTCGTAAACAAAAAAGCAGCAGCTGCAAAGCCTAAGAAAAAGTTGCACGCACACGTCCCATCAGGCGTCGCACATGTTAAAGCAACTTTTAACAATACGATTGTATCCATCACGGATCCGAATGGAAATGTTGTTTCATGGGCAAGCGCAGGAAAAGTTAATTTCTCCGGTTCACGTAAATCTTCTGCATTCGCTGCAACAGTTGCGGCACAAGACGCAGCAAAATTAGCGATGTCTGTTGGAATGCGCGAAGTAGAAGTTAAGTTAAAAGGGCCAGGTGCAGGACGCGAGTCAGCTGTGCGTGGTTTGCAAGGTGCAGGATTGTTGATTACTTCAATCCGTGATGTAACTCCTTGCCCACATAATGGATGCAGACCTCCTAAAAGACGTCGTGTATAACCATTTTTATCTGCAATGTGAATCATCAATGATTTAAGGCAGAATTAACGCTATAATCTTTCGATTCTTTGTGAATCAACTCTCGAAGAGCGAGAACAGTTTATTTTATTTTTTATGAGGAGTGACTTCATGGCAGTCAAGTATGGTAAGTTTGAAATCCCTCAGCAAATTTCTGTGGATGAGGAAACGCTAAGCCAGACGTTTGGTCGTTTTATTGCAGAACCCTTTGAAAAAGGATTCGGCCACACTGTGGGAAATTCTCTCCGCCGCATGATGCTTTCTTCACTTGAAGCGCCTGCTATTGTTTCTGTACGAATTGAAGGAATTTCTCATGAATACATGGCGATAGAGGGGATCGTTGAGGATATGACAAACATTATCCTTAACTTGAAAGGGGCGTTAATACGCAAGCTTCCATTAGATGATGCACCAAATTCGCGCGATGATCGCATTGTAACTTCTATTTTAGAAATTACACAAGACGATCTCGATAAAAATCATGGGAAATACCATGTAACATTAGGCGATGTCTTTACAGAGGGGAATTATGAAGTTGTGAATCCTCAACTTCACCTATTCACTGTAACACAGCCAATGAAAAGACAAGTTGATTTGCGTGTTGTAATTGGACGTGGATATGTTCCATCTGATCGTTTAGACGTTCATGGAAAAACGTCAGATGAAATTTTGATTGACGCAGCTTTTTCTCCAGTACGATTGGTTAACTATGCTGTAGAAAATACACGTGTCGGACAAGATACTGACTTTGATCGATTGCTTTTAGAAATCACAACCGATGGTCGAGTTACACCAGCAGAAGCTCTTGCATTTGCCGCTCAAATTGGTGTTAAACACATGTCTGTGTTTACACACATCAATCCACACTTGTTGTTGTTTGATGAAGGGCAATCACGTGATGATGCAGATCAAGATGCGATTATGGCAAAACTTGCATTACGTATCGATGAAATTGAATTGTCGGTGCGTTCTACAAATTGCTTAAGTGGAGCCAATATTGATACGATTGCCGAGCTTGTTTCCATACCAGAGCGTCGTATGCTTGAGTTCCGCAACTTTGGTAAGAAATCTTTGAATGAAATCAAAGCAAAATTAACTGAAATGGGACTTCACCTCGGAATGGATTTATCTAAATATGGAATTACTGCGGATAACGTCAAAGAGAAAATCGCCCAGTACCATAAAGAAGCTAAAGACAAATCAGATGTATTAAAAAGTGAAGAATAGTTAGGTATATTATGAGACATAAGAAAAATACATGTAAACTTGGCCGAACATCATCTCACCGCAGAGCAATGTTTGCCAATATGTTAAAATCTTTGATTGATGAAGAGCGTATTGTAACAACCGTTGCTAAAGCAAAAGCTTTGCGAAGTTATGCAGATCAAATGGTTACGCTAGCAAAGAGAAATACACTTGCAACTCGTCGTCAAGCAATTGCGGAATTGATGATTCGCTTTAATCCTTTGACAGATAAAGAAGAGAGAGCTGCTCGTAATGGTGATACAGCTGCTTACAATACAGACCGAAGAGTGATCCAAAAGTTATTTGGTGAGCTGGGTCCTCGTTTTACAGAGCGTCAAGGCGGATATACACGTCTTATTAAAAGCAAAAGACGTGTTGGTGACAATGCACAAACTTGTGTAATCGAATATCTTGCTGACTAGTATCTTCTCTTAATGACTTTATCATTTAAAACCTCACAGGTTAGCTTGTGAGGTTTTTTTATTTAGTGATTCGTTGGCATCATTTCTTTTATTTCAGCTGATACTTGGTTCAAATTGTGGACAAATCCCATGAATTGAGGAAGAGAAGTGCTGGTCTGTTGGGTCGCATCTCCCAATAAATGGAGGGCACTTTGTAATTGATTGGTGTAGTTGAGCTGATTTTTTAATTCTCTGGAGACTTTTTCAAAGGCTGATGCCTGTTGGTGAATATTCTCAATAATTTTAGTTAGCTGTGAATTTAGATTTGTGGCTTGTGTGACACTCCCTCTAATCTCTTCGGAAAATTTATCGATTCCCATCACTCCAGCTGAAACAGCCGAAACCATTTCATTGATCATTTTTTCAATATCGAACGTTGCATTAGCTGTTTGGTCAGCCAATCGTCTAATTTCTCTTGCAATCACAGAAAAACTACGCCCATGCTCCCCCGCTTTTTCGGCTTCGATCGCCGCATTGAGCGAGAGAAGATTTGTCTGATCCGCGACTTTGGAAATGGTGGTGATCACATTTGTAATGATGCCTGCTTTTTCGTTTAAAATTCCAAGCTTTGAAGCGATCCCTCCAGTTGTTTCAACAAGCTCGCGAATGGTTTGTTCCATTTGATTTAAATCAATATGGCTAGAATGGGCTAACGCAGCTGTCTGCTCACTTCGATTATTCATATCTTGGACCATTTTTCCAAATTCATTAGCATTTGAAGATAATTGATGGATCATTTCGGTGATTTGTTTAGAAGCCGTTTGTTGTTGCAAAAGCAAATCTTCTTGCTGCTTTGAGACGGCAGAAATTTGATTTGTGGTGGTGGTGATATGAATTCCGGCCGTGTGAAATTTTTCGGCTTGTGTACGCGCTTTTTCTGAAAGATTATTAAAAGCAATTCCTATTTGGGCAAACTCTTCAGGCATATCGAGAGAGATTTCCTTTGGGGATTCTCCTTGAATCCACTCATAGGTTTTTTCAAGAATTTCATGCATGGCATCTAGGCATTGCACCATGGTGATCCATCCGACCAATATTAAAAAGGCTGTAATCAAGATAATGGCAAGAATGGTGAGATTCTGTCGTTTAATAAAATGGTCGAAATGCATTTGAAGGAGACTTTCAATTTGTTCGGCGGCAGTATTCCATAGCTGAAAGCTTTTTTGTAGAGTTTTGTCTCCCAAATTAGCAAATTGTTCGGGATTAACAGCGATTCGATTGACGTTAATAATATTGTTTTCTGCAAATTGTAAAAGTTCTTCGGATCCAATTAAGTATTTTCTCAGAGATTCATAGAAATCATTAAGGGGAGATTGGTTTGTTTGATTAACTGCAATATTTTGTAGATACAAATGAGAGCTAAGGAGGTTGGATCGAAATGTTTCAATCGCATTTAAAAGATTTAGGCGATTTGTTCCCACTAATTTACCTGCATGAATTGCATTTTCACCATAGATTAAAATTTTGACGAGCTGCTCTTGGATCGTTGGAAGCTGGCTCATCACGCTTCGCATATAATAATGATTCTTAGGATCTATTTCCAAGCTTGTATTTTGAGAGAGATTTGCATAGGAAACAAGAGAATGAATTTCTTTGATAAGTTGCTCGTGGTACAGATCGCTATTCAAAAGAGGTTGTTGTTCAAGTGGTATTTTAAGAAGGTTTTTCCAGTCTTCTTCAATCCCAATGGAAAGCAACCAATTTTCGGATGGGTTGTAAGGACGTTGTTGAAGAACATGAAAAAGGTTTTTCGGTTTATGAGGAGATACCTTAATTCTTTCAAATTGTTGGCTAATTTGATCTTGAAGTGTTTTTAAGGAATCTTTTAAAAAAGATTCCCCATTGTAGATACGGTGAATCAATAATTGGTGCTTATATAAACCTTGCAAAAGGTTAGACATTTCTCGATTGTATTGGATATTTTCTATTTCAGTTTTTATGAATTGATTGCTAAAGTTTTTGACTTTAAAAATATAGTATAAAGAAAGACTCATGAGCAAAAGAGTAAGCGCGAAAATAATAAAGAACTTTGTTTTGATGCTTGTTTTTCTAAAGAGCTGAAATAGTGGGGGTGTCATTAAAATTCCTTTATGCTATTTTTCTAGATTTTCTAGTGGAATTTTTTTTTTAGCAATAAGCATTTTAGTTTAAAATTGACAAAATCATAACTCAACTGATAGCATGCACTTACGTTTTATTAAAAAAGAATTTATTCCATTCGAATGAGGATTGGCATGTGGTATAAAAATCTAAAAAAGATTTTGTGGATAGTGGTATTTTGTAGCTGTGCTTACGGAGCAGGACGATTATATTATTATTTCACGGATGGGTTTTCTCCCGGTAACATTGTCACGGAATTTTCTTATGATCCTCGTTGGAATATGCATGCTCTAGATGGTGAGGAGCAAGAAACTCTAGATCGCATTTTAAATCAATCCTTTCATTACTTAGGCAAAGGATGTCAGTCTTATGTATTTGAAAGCGAAGACAAGGAGTTTGTTATAAAATTTTTCAAATACCAAAGATATAGACCAAAACCTTGGCTGGAATGGTTTTCTTTTATCCCTTTCATCGATGAAATCAGACAGCAAAAAATTGAGAAAAAGCAAACAAAGTTGGAAAGAGTGTACGCGAGCTGGAAACTGAGCTTCGATCATTTGCAAAATGAGGGTGGATTAATTTATGCACACCTTAATGACAACCACGATCTAAAGCGATCCATGATTCTTTATGATAAAATAGGAACTAAACATTCCGTTAATTTGGACGGCATGCAGTTTCTCATTCAGAGAAAAGCGAACATGATTTGCACAGAGCTTGATTCTTTAATGGCTCAAGGTAAAATTGAAGAGAGTAAGCAGCTGTTAAGTGATTTAACGGAAATGATTCTATTTGAGCATGAAAGGGGATTTGTGGATGAAGACCATGCTCTAATGCAAAATACAGCTGTTCTGAATGGAAAGCCCATTCATGTGGATGTCGGGCTGTTTTCCCAAAGAGAAGATGTCAAAAATATTGTGACCTCCCATGACGAATTATTTAAAAAGACTTTTAAATTTCGGGTCTGGCTCCAAAAACAGCATCCCGAATTAGCGAGCTATTTGGATCAAAAACTTTATGCTGTGATTGGAGAACCCTTTTTAAGTATGGAATTTGTCGAAGTCATTCATGGTTGATTCTTAACGGCTAAAACAATTTTTCCTTCGGTATGCCCTGCTTTGACTTCCTCTTGAGCCTCTGCGGCTTTTTCTAGGGATAAAATGCTGATTTTGGGAGGGACAATTTTACCTTGATCAATCAATGTGGCAATCTTTTGAAGCTCCTGTCCGCTTGGGGTTCCAAAGGCGTAATCGGTGTGGATATGTTGAAAGACTGCAGGTTTTTCTACGATACTTATGAGGCGGCCATGTTTTTTGACTAGAGGATAGCATTCGTGTAAGGCATGTCCTCCGACTAGATCTAAAATGACATCCACTCCCTCGGGTTCCCATTCTTTTATCTTTTCTTGAACGTTATCTTTTTGATAATCAATGACTTTTTCTGCTCCTAACTTTTTAACGTAGGCATGATGTACTTGGCTAGCTGTTGTGTAAACAGTTGCTCCAGCGTGTTTGGCAAATTGGATGGCCATGCTTCCAACTCCACCGCTTCCTCCCACAATCAAGATGGTTTGGTTGGCCTTTAAGTTTCCTATGTCAAAAAGGCTTTGCCAGGCGGTTAAACCAACAAGAGGGATTGCAGCTGCTTCAGCGAATGAAAGACTGCTTGGCATTAGCGCGACATGTTTTTCTTCAATGCTAATATATTCTGCATAAGTTCCTTCGTGCACTTCTGACTTTCTGCAATAGGAAAAAATACGGTCTCCTTTTTTAAATTTTTTTGTTTTAGCTCCACATTCAACGACAATTCCAGATGCATCCCATCCTGGAATGTAGGGGAAGCGTGTTGGAAAGACTTTGGAGAGCAGGCCCTCTCGGATTTTCCAATCAACTGGGTTAACGGACGTGCATTGAATTTCCACCAAAATTTCATGTTCTTGTAACTGGGGTTTTGGAAATTCTCCAAATTTAAGTCTTTCTGCTCCTCCAAATCGCTCAACGATTATCGCTTTCATGCTATCCTCGAAATGTGTGAGATTAAATTTTAGGCTTCTTCAAAGTGACTTAACAACATCCAATGGTTTTTTTCGTGTGCACGTAGTCGTTGAATGAACATATCCGCAGTTCCTTCGTCTTGAAGAGTTTGAGATTCTTCAATTTTTTTGCGAATCGTTTTGATGAGTGAGGCATGATCATCAATGAGCATTTGCAACATTTCATCACCAGATAAGTCACCCTCTGCTTCAGATAAGGAGCCTAATTCAAGAAATTCTTTCATCGTGGCGGGGGATTTTCCATTGAGCATCCGGATTCTTTCGGCGATTTCATCCACAGCCTCGGCTAGTTCTTCATATTGATCTTCTAGCATCTTATGGAGGGAGTAAAAGCGTGGATCGACAACATTCCAATGAAAGTTTTGTGTTTTCAAATACAGGATATAGGTGTCAGCAAGTACTTGTGCAAGACTTTTACAAATGGGGCCCGAGTTGATTTGTTCTTTGACGCTTGATGTTTTCATGATATAACTCCAAGTTAGTTTAAAGTAGGTTGGGTAAGATTGTTGAATTTAATGTCACCGTAAAATTTTTGGTGAATTTGTGCAAATATTTATTTGGTATTTGTAGGGGTGTGAAATTTTAAATAGGTTAAAAGAAATCATTAAGTCTTTTATTTCTGATTAATTGAGTAGGCATGTGAATGATTATTTTATTTCACAAAAAATATCGAATAGTCTATAAAGCTTACTTAACTTGCGGCCATGGCGGAATTGGTAGACGCGCTAGATTCAGGTTCTAGTCGGGGCAACTCGGTGGATGTTCGAGTCATCTTGGCCGCACTTTTTATCAGCTCATGAGAGATATGTCGAATGCTGCGCTAATTGCAAATGGAGAAATTGTCGATCTAGCATGGACTTCTATGCAATTAAGGCGCTTTTCTTTTTTAGCAGCTGTGGATGGTGGGCTTAATCATTGTCTTAACATGCAGCTTGTACCCGATCTTCTCATTGGGGATCTCGATTCCGTTCTTCCAGAAGCTCTTCAGGCTTATGCTTCCGTACCTATTTGTAAATTCCCGGTCCTTAAAGATGACACTGATCTTGCTCTCGCCGTTCAAATTCTTTTGCAAAAAGGGTTTGAATCGATTACGGTCTTTGGAGGGACTGGGAACCGCTTAGATCACACCTTGAGCAATATCTATTTGATGTCTCGCTATCCTTTGCATGTTAAAATGCAGTCCAAGTTTGAAAGCGCCTTTTTTTTAAAAGAAAATGAACGGTTGCAAACTTTTTCAGGGCAAACGATTTCACTGATTCCTTTTAATGGTTCTGTTCAACAGGTTTCGACTAAAGGATTGTTGTGGGATCTCCATCAGCAAACACTCGATTTTTCTTTTTTAAGCCAGTCAAATAGTTGCATCGGTAGCTCTGTTGAAATTACATTTGTACAGGGAAGCTTACTTTGTTGTTTACAAAATCCGGGCTAAGTCAGCGCTGATTTAAGAGCCCTGTGCTATCTGGAATTTCTTTTTGATTTATCTCTTGAATTCTTATCTAAAATGCTTTAATTTTGTCTATTTGAAGTCATTCTTTTGAATTAATTGAATCCAAGTAAATTTGATTTCAAAAGGATGCAATTAATTCTAATACCTAACCTTTTTTCAGAATAAAGTAGATATTTGCATGTATACATATGATCGCAAGAAAATACGAAACTTTTCCATTATTGCCCATATTGATCATGGGAAATCCACTTTGGCGGATCGCCTTTTAGAGCTTACCCACACGGTTGAAGCACGCGATATGCAAGAGCAGTTGCTTGACGATATGGATTTAGAGCGTGAGCGCGGGATTACAATTAAGGCTCATCCAGTCACAATGCATTACCTAGCTAAAGATGGTGAAACCTATCAAATCAATCTGATTGATACTCCTGGACACGTTGATTTTTCTTATGAAGTTTCTCGTTCCTTAGCAGCCTGTGAAGGAGCCCTCTTGGTTGTAGATGCAGGTCAAGGTGTGCAGGCGCAAACTTTAGCGAATGTGCATCTTGCCATTGAACGCAATTTGGAAATTGTTCCGGTTATTAATAAGATTGACTTGCCGACAGCCAATGTGGAAGAAGTGAGAAAGCAGATTGAAGATGTGATTGGGATTGATGCTTCCGAAGCCATTTGCTGTTCTGCTAAATCGGGAATTGGTATTGACGGTATTTTAGAAGACATTTTGCAAAAAATTCCAGCCCCTCAAGAACCTCAAGATGATGTATTACGCGCACTTGTATTTGATTCACACTATGACAACTATCGCGGTGTGATGGTTTATGTGCGCATTATGAGCGGAGAGATCAAAAAAGGCTCACTCATTAAAATGATGGCGAATGATCGCACATTTGAGGTTTTAGAAGTGGGTGTATTTGCTCCTAATGAACGTCCTGTATCGGAGTTGCGTGCCGGTGAGGTGGGTTACATCGTGGCAAATATTAAGAAAACATCAGATGTGAAAGTCGGTGACACGATTACTCTGCAAAAATATCCTGCAGCAGAGGCTCTTCCAGGATTTAGACATATTTCACCAGTGGTTTTTGCCGGTATTTACCCGATTGATTCGACCGATTTTGAAGCCTTACGCGATGCTTTGACCAAGCTTCAGCTCAATGATACAGCTTTGCATATCGAGCAAGAAAGCAGCTTGGCTTTGGGATTTGGATTTCGTTGTGGATTTTTAGGGCTTTTGCACTTAGAAATTATCTTTGAAAGAATCCAACGAGAATTTGATCTCGATGTGATTTCCACAGCTCCTAGCGTGATCTATCGCTTTTTACTTTCTGATGGGCAAGTCTTGCAAATTGATAACCCTGCCCACTATCCCGATCCGACGTTTATTGATACGGTCGAAGAGCCATGGGTCAAGTGCCATATTATTATCCCTTCTGATTATTTAGGTGCGATAATGAGTCTCGGAATGGATAAACGGGGAAATTGTGTTAAAACCGAAACGTTAGATTCTAAACGCTTGCTCTTGACCTACCGCTTTCCCTTAAACGAAATTATTACAGATTTCAATGACAAGTTGAAGTCGATTACCAGAGGCTATGGTTCGTTTGATTATGAATTTGATAGCTACGAGCCAAGCGATATTATTAAGTTAGAGATCCGTGTAAACGAAGAACCTGTTGATGCATTTTCTTGTTTGGTTCACCGCACTAAAGCTGAAAGCAAAGGGCGTGCCATTTGCGAAAAGCTTGTAGAAGTTATTCCTCAACAACTTTTTAAAGTGCCTATTCAAGCCGCGATTGGAGGAAAAGTTGTCGCACGGGAAACAATTAAGGCTATGTCGAAAAACGTGACAGCTAAGTGTTACGGAGGGGATATTTCCCGTAAGCGAAAACTTTGGGAAAAACAAAAGAAAGGAAAAAAACGGATGAAAGAGATTGGGAAAGTGAATATTCCCCAAAGTGCTTTCATGGAAGTTTTAAAAGCAGGTGGATAAAGATGATAAAAATGGATATGGCTAAATCTCGATGACTTTGTCGGATTAATGGGAACGAGATTAGCGATTTCCTAGACTGATTAACATGAACAAAATCTATGCTTCAAATCTGCTTTCAGGTATGTTTGCAAAAATTATGTATTCTAATGATAAAACCATATGTTTAGTGAATTTATGTTAAGCTCAAATGCCATGTTCTCTCCATTGACTTCAGACACCATTTATCAAGCGGACGATTTAGTTTCCTACGATCGTTCTATTACCCCTCGACATGTTGCGATTATTCCAGATGGAAATAGACGATGGGCAAAAAAACAACAAGCATCAGCCAAAGTTGGGCACCGAGAAGGTGCAGATAACTTAATTGAAATTGTTAAAGCTTGTAAGGAGTTGGGCGTTCAAGTTGTCACGTTTTATGCTTTTTCGACAGAAAATTGGGCTAGGCCACAAGAAGAAGTGCAAGCCTTGATGTGGTTATTAGATGTCTATCTTGTCGAACAAAGGGAAACCATGTTACAAGAAGGAATCTGTTTTGATACGATTGGAGATTTGTCAAAAATTCCTGCAAATGTCGCTGAAACGATTGCGGAAACGAAGCGATTCACGAAACAATGCGATCAAATTCGGATGGTTCTTGCGGTGAATTATGGGGGACGAGATGATATCTGTCGAGCTGTTAATCAAATAGTAGATGACTGCATGCAACAGAGGGGAACGCCAGAAAAGATTACGGAAGAGGCAATTGCAAAGTGTTTGGATACGGCAGATATCGGAGACCCAGATTTACTTATTCGGACAAGTGGCGAATGGCGGATTAGTAATTTTTTGTTATGGCAAATTTCTTACGCAGAGGTTTATGTGACGGATGTTTTATGGCCAGATTTTACCCCTGCCCATTTGTTAGAAGCATTGTATGATTTCCAAAAAAGGAAGCGGAGGCTAGGGGGATGATGACGCAACATTTAAAATATCGATTGATCTATAGCGCATTAGCCGCAACCATTCTTATTTTTTTAATTTCCTTTTCTCAATACTCATTCTTTCGACCTCTTTTTTCATTAGCTGTGTCTGCTATTGTCGGTGCGGCAGTTTGGGAATATTATCAGATGGCAAAAGCTAAGGGGTTTCAGCCATTAGCGACTGTTGGAATCGTGTTTTCCGTCCTGTATGTTTATGCTGTGTTTCTAAGCACCCAAATGCAAGATGCGCAAGTCGTGCCAGAGATAACTCTTGGTATCGCTCTCTTAACATTTTTTATTTACAGTTTTTATGGAGGGGCCTCTCCATTTGTCAATCTAGCGATTACCCTTTTTGGAATTGCTTACTTGGCCATTCCGCTAAGCTATACCCTCTCCATTAATTATTTTCCTTTTAATGGGGCAGAAGATGGTCGTTGGTGGTTATTTTATTTACTGCTTGTGGCGAAATCGACTGATACGGGTGCCTTTTTTACCGGAAGATTAATGGGTAAACGTCGTATGGTTCCCTACATTAGCCCAAAAAAAACGTGGGAAGGTGCATGGGGTGGCGTTTTAACGTCAGTTGCTGTTAGTGTCATTTTTTATCTGGGTATTCATCTTTTTTCTAAGCCTCCCATTCATTTATCCTTTTGGGAAAGCATTTGGTTAGCGGGTTTGATTTCTGTTGTTGCTCAAATTGGGGATTTAGCCGAGTCTTTGTTGAAACGGGATGCAGGGATTAAAGATAGCAACCAACTTCCAGGATTAGGGGGAGTGCTTGATATTGTTGATTCACTTATTTTCACGCTTCCTCTTCTGTATATTTTTCTTAAAATTCATTGAGAGATCACTATGATAATTACAATCGATGGTCCCATCGCGACAGGGAAAAGTACAATAGCCAAAACATTAGCTGAAGAGATCGGGTATATTTATTTTGATACGGGTGCAATGTATCGGTGCTTGACATACGCATATTTGAAAGAAAAGATTGATTTGGATCAGCCTGAAGAGGTAACTGCTTTTTTAGATCGTTTCCAGTTTGATGTCAAAATTCGGCATCGGGAACGTTTTTACTATGTGGGCGAGGAAGATGTGACAGATCAGATTCGAGGAAGTGAAGTGACAGAAGCTGTTTCGATAGTTTCAGCTGTTCCAGAAGTTCGAGAAAGACTCGTGAACATCCAGCGAGAATTAGCGATTGGTGTCAATGCTGTTTTTGAGGGTCGTGATATGGGAACTGTGGTTTTCCCTGATGCCAAGATTAAGATTTTTTTGGTGGGAGATCCGGAAATCAGAGCACGACGTCGCTATGAAGAGGTGCGAAAAAAATATCCGAAAGATACGGAAGGTTTAACACTTCAGAAAGTTCTAGAGGACATTAACGAGCGCGATCGAAAAGATACCACGCGCGCAATTTCTCCATTAAAGCAGCCGGAAGGAGCGTGTGTTATTGACACATCTAATTTAACGGTTGATGAAATTGTGTTTAAAATACTGGAATTTAAAGATTCATTGCGGACTCATATCCCTCCCACGGAATAACGTTTTTTGAGGAGTTAGGTTTAGTTTAGCTTGACTCCTCAAATTTGAGCCAGCCCCCATTTTGTCAAAAGTTTTTGATATTCCCCGTTTTCTTTTATCTTTTTGAGACCTTCATTAAAGTGTGTGAGCAGATACGTTTGTGCAACGCCATGCTTTGAGATTAGCCTGAGCCCTTCATTTGTCAAGGGAGGAGGAATAATCTTGAGTTGACCCGCATAATACCCATGGGTATGATTATAAGCAGTCAGCAGATCTGTGATCACACCGTCGATTTTGTCTTGTAAAAGCTGATCGAAAGCGACTGTGATTTGATCATAAGGTGCAATCATCGAAGGATACTGAGCAATATTGAAAACTAAAGAACTGCTTCTTTGAACGCCGACAATTTTTCCTTCCATATCCACCAGAGATTTTGCCGGGGAATCTTGATTCACAACGAGGACAGGTCCTACTAAGAAAAAGGGATCGGAAAATTCATACTTTTGTCGATTCAATTGGTTTGGCATCAAAGAAGACAAAACCGCATCGTAATCCCCTCTTTCCAAGTTTTCGAACAAGGTATGTGAACGGACATCAGAAATTTCAAAATGAAAGCCACTAGTTTTTGCGATAGCGAGCAGGAGTTCATTTGTAAAAGCGACCATGTTTTTTTCTTTTCCTTGCAATTGCAATGGATACCAGGATGTATCCCTCCCAATTCGGAAAACTTTATATTCGAGAGAGCGAGGATTCGGGCTTCCGCTGAAAAAAAAGAACCAGGCCAATCCAACTAAAACCGCGACAAATGCTAAAAATTTCCCCAGGGTTGGTTTAATTTCGGGAAGAGGGGAATTAAAGAACTTTAATCGTTTCATAATTTGAAAAACTTATCTTTAGTTGTTCGTGTAGAGTACTAATATAAAATTTTTCAAATAAAAAAACAAAGAAATTTTATCTTAAAAATCATTCTTGTCCCTCTTTAAAACAATTATTCTGCTTGTTTACAAATCTAAAAAAAAACAAAATAGACCTCTTTTTGGCAAATGTTCTGCCAAGATTTATCCGAACTTGAACAGCTAAAACTGGAAAAGGGGCTTAACCTCTTATTGCGGTAGCATACGATTAGATAAAGGTGGATGATGGATACTAAAAGCAAAGGATATCTTCTCGTTAATTTTGGCGGCCCAAGATCTGAAGATGAAATTCGGCCTTTTTTAGAGAGTTTGCTAACAGATCAAGATGTTATTCGGACGCGGCTGCCCGAATTTTTACACCGCCTGTTTTTTAAAAGGGTGGCGAAAAAGCGCGCGATTAAAATTTCTAAAGAATATGCTTTAATGGGTGGTAAATCGCCTATTTATGAAGATACGGAGCTTTTGGCTGAGTGTTTAAGAGAAAAATTACAAGCACCGCTTTTAACATTTCATCGTTACTTGCCGTCGACACATGCGGGATTTATTGAAGCGCTTGAGGAAATGGAGTGTGAAGAAATTCGTGTGTTGCCTCTATTTCCACAGTTTACCTATGCGACAACCGGAAGTGTTGCGCGTTGGTTCGAGCGTTACCTTCCTAGTATGACAACACTAAAAATGCGTTGGATTAAATCTTATGCGGCTTACCCCACATTTATCCAAGCACATCAAGAGCACATTCGCGACTTTTTAATTAAAAATCAGCTGCAAGAACAAGAAGTAATTCTACTTTTTTCAGCTCATGGGATTCCTCTGCAATTTGTTGAAACGGGAGATTTATATACCGATGAATGTCGAGCTTCCGTCCGTGCTGTTATGCAAGCTTTTCCTGGTGCGTTAGGAAGATTAGCGTATCAATCCAAGTTTGGACCGGGGGAGTGGGTCAAACCTTATACAATCGATGTATGTGAGGGGATTAAAGAGTGGAACATGGGGAGAAAACATGTGGTTTTTATCCCAATTAGTTTCACATCTGATCATATCGAAACGTTGGTGGAAATTGAAAATGAGTATATGAGCAAGGTCCGTGCTGCTGGTTTATATGCTTATCGAGTTCCTTGCTTAACGCTTAATCCACTTTGGATTCAGGCAATTATAGAATTATTCGAAGAAGGTAATTTTTGTTTGAACCAAATGTTAGTGCGAAGAAGATAACGAGATGCAAAGGTTTCAATTTTATTCGCTTAAATAAAATTTGAATTAACAAGTTTTTAAAAATTAATTGTTTACAAAAAAATGGAATTTATAGATTCCTTTTTAAAAAACTTCAGGCGTTGATAATCAATGAGTTACAAAAATTTAAAGCGCTCGAAATGATAATTTACTTGCAGGCTAAGAGATCTCATGGTAGATTCCCTCACGTAACAACCCCTGGCAATGATGTGGAAACGTTGTTCATAACTCAAAGAAGGACTAAATAACTATGTCAGCAAACGATACCCAGAACGCGTGGGATCAATTTTTAAAATACGTAAAAGGGCACTGCTCAGCTGCCGCTTTTGGAAATTGGTTAGCCCCGATTAAAGTTCTAGAATCGACAGCCGAAGAGATTACTCTTGAAGTTCCGAATGTTTTTGTTAAAGAGTACCTTCTTTCCAATTACAAAAAAGAATTAAAGCTTTTCTTTCCAGTTACGACAACAGGGGAGCCGCAAATTGAATTTGTGGTTGTAGCGCCAGAAAAAAAGTCTGCTGCTATTCCGACTCCTACCGTCGATCATCATCCTGTTCAGCAAAATGCACAATCTCATGAAGTTAAGCTGAATGAAAATTATCGCTTTGAGACTTTTATTGAAGGCCCGACGAATATGTTCGTCAAATCTGCAGCCATTGGCGTTGCGACTCGGCCGGGACAATCTTACAATTTGCTCTTTATTCATGGTGGCGTAGGCTTAGGAAAGACGCATATTTTGCATAGCATTGGGCACTATGTTAAAGATCATCACAAAAAATTACGTGTGCAATGCATCACAACTGAAGCGTTTATCAATGATTTAGTTGATAGTTTGCGCAATAAATCTGTCGATAAAATGAAACGTTTTTATCGTTCAGATGTCGATGTCTTGTTAGTGGATGATATTCAATTTCTGCAAAACCGTCTCAACTTTGAAGAAGAATTTTGCCATACTTTTGAAACATTGATTAACCAGAAAAAGCAAATCGTGATCACAAGCGATAAGCCTCCGTCGCAGCTTAAGCTTTCTGAGCGTTTGATTGCGCGCATGGAATGGGGATTAGTTGCGCATGTTGGAATGCCTGATCTTGAAACACGCGTTGCCATTTTGCAACACAAAGCACAGCAAAAAGGTCTCGAGATTCCTAATAATGTGGCCTTTTTTATCGCTGAACACATCTATAATAACGTTCGACAGTTGGAAGGTGCCGTTAATCGACTTTGTGCACATTGTAAATTACTCGATTTAAATATTACAGAAGAGCTAGTCGAAAAAACTTTGCGCGAAATGATGCAGCAAGCACCCAATAAAAAGATCTCGGTTGAACAAATTCTTAAAAGTGTAGCAACTGTTTTCCAAGTCCGTGTTAATGATCTTAAAGGATCGACTCGTACAAAAGACATTGCGCTTCCTCGGCAAGTCGCCATGTATCTCGCTTATAAAATGATTAACGAATCGCTCCAAATGTTGGGGGCTTCTTTTGGTAAGACACACTCAACCATTTTGCATGCTTGCAAAACGATTGAGAAAAAAGTGGCAACCAATGAAATTCTTAGAAGACAAATTGGAATGGTTGAGCGCAACATCGCTGCTTAGCGGTGCATTTTAGGATCAAGCGCATCACGAAGGGCGTCCCCAACCAAAGCAATAGCGATCAGTAAAGTGGTTAATAGAATTGCAGGGGGCCATAATAAATAGCTTTCCCCCGGGAAAGCTGTTCGCCCTTCATCCATTAAAACTCCCCACGAGCAAGATCCTTCTTCCCCCAATCCTAGAAAAGACAAGCCTGCTTCACTCGTAATGGCTCCCATAATCGCAAAAGGGAGCAATGTTAAGAGCGGGGGAATTGCATTTGGCAAAATATGGGAAAACATGATGTAGCCGTTGGAAAATCCCAAGGATTGACAGGCTTCCACATAGGAAAGATTGCGCTGTTTAAGAAATTCGCCTCGAATATATCGGCTAAAAGTGGTCCATCCAAATAATCCGATAATTGCAATGACGAGAAAGATCGACTTATTTTGAAGGATAGCCACAATCATCAGCAGCATAAAAAATGTTGGCATCGATTCCCAAATTTCTAAAAGACGACATACCACAATATCCACTTTCCCACCGTAATAACCCGCAAAAGCTCCGATCGGAATTCCTATCAGGAGTGCGGCTCCTACAGACAAAATCCCTACCACAAGAGAGATGCGTGTTCCAAAAATAAGTGCCGAGACAAGATCTTTACGATTCACTCGCGTTAATTCCCACCATTCAATATAACGATTTAAATTTTGATCTCCACCCGCATCTTCTTCCCAATGAAAATGGCGAATGAGCGGCATGATTTGAAAAGAAAGTTTCTGACTCTGAGCTTCTAGCCATTTTTGACGATCTCGAATATATGTGATTTTATCCAACGCCAGCTGATGGCTATCGGAATCCAGTGAGGAATTTTCCAAAATTTTTTGCTGTTGCTCAAGAATAAATAAGTCATTTTCTTGGTCAAGGTTCCAAAGCGACGTGATTTTTGGGAGTGATTTAAAGACCTCTCCAGCCTGAGCTTCAACCATTTTGACAAGCCTAGCATGCTGTTTAGCGCGTTGTTGATAGCGTAAAATCAGATTGAGGCGTGCATAAGGATTCATTTGCTTGACTTCGGCCTTCCAATCATAAGAAGAACTTTGTTTATTTTGCGGGCTTGCACCAGGATCTTGAGAGGTTTGAAACGCCACGCCTAAAAACAAGGCCATTTGAATGAAAAAGATCGCCATTAGCACACATCTGAGTTTTTTTGGATGATTACGTAACATCCATAATCCAAGGAGTGCAAAGGGCGTTGTAAACATCAGGAGATTGAAAAAAATATCGAGCCTTTTGGTGTAAAACCCCGGATAAAAAAGGTATCTAAAAAGGGGGAAGAACCAAGTGTTCTCAAAAATCACAAAAAGAGGCTTACTTGAGGCTAGGAGGGGTGCATAAATTCCCACGAATAAAAACAGGCAAACAATCACTAAGCCAATCATTCCCATGGGGTGCTTTTTAAATTGTTTCCATATCATCGACCAATAAGGGTCATAGTGAGAATTAATATCCATAAAAGTTAGTCCAAAGTAACGCGTGGATCAAGTAAGGTATAGGCAATATCTGCGGCAAGGTATCCAATCAGAGTCAGCAAAGAGCCTGCTAGAGTCGAAAACATAATCACATTATAGTCCCGATTGATCACACCATCGTAGAAAAATTTACCATAGCCATTGATGTCGAATAACGTTTCCACAATCAAAGAGCCTCCTAAAATCGCACCTAGCGAACCAGCTAATGCCGTGACAATGGTAATTGATGCATTTCTTCCAACATCTCTAACTAAAATAGTGGAAGTCGGAGAGCCTTTAGCTTTGGCCGTACGCACGTAGTCTTGTCGTAAAACTTCTAGAACCGCCGTGCGGGAAAGACGAGAAGACGCAGCGAGAGTTCCATAAATGATCGCCATTAAAGGGAGGGCAATGTGAGAGAAAACATCGACAATGCGTTGAAAAGAATTTTTTTGATTGTAAATATAATCTGGACTTGTGAAGCCACTAATAGGAATCGGTGTTGAGGTGAAAGGGAAATAGTGGTTAAGTCCTACTTTTTCAATCAAAAAGGGAGCCACCACAAAGATGGGAATGGCATAAAGAATTAAAAACACAAAATTGATGCTTAAGTCTTGCCATTGATTTTGTTTGTAAGCCATTAAAAATCCAAAAATCTGACAAAGACAAAAAGTCACAATCATGGGAAGAATTGCCAAGGTTAGGGAATACTTAAAACGTCTGGTGACTTCGTCAATCACACTTTTGGTTTGATCGTTTCGTAAAGTTCCAAAATCTAATGTCAACACACGACTAAAATAACGGTAAAAGCGTGTGTCAAAAAAGAATATGGCCCATTTTTGTGCTTGGGTAGGTTCAAATTGATAATTGACAGATTCCGCATCATACCATTTTTTTAAAGCTGCAATTTTATCCTGCACGCGTTCAGAGGGGTCCAAAGATGTGATCACTAACGATCGTAGAAAGAAATTATCGCTCCCGATTTTTCGGTTAAAAATTTTTTGCTGTTCAGTTAAATGGGATCCTACAAAGCCTTGTTGCGTTCCTCCTCTAATGAAAAAGCGAGAAGCCATTTCAAGAATATTGCGAGGGGTTTGAGGATTTAGAAGAATGGTCAATAATTTAGGCATGATGAAGCGGGACTGATCTCCAAATTTGATGCGCAGGTCATCATAGTCTTTCACGGCCATTTCGGGAGCCTCTGGCGCTTCCTTACGATGGACAAGCATCCACAGATCTTTTTGCACCTTTTCTAAAGAAATATTGGACCAATTGTTGAAAAGGATGGGAAGCGTAAGGCCGTAGAACTCACGAAATTGCAAATACCGATCATCTGCCCCAAAGGCAATGGCTCGGTCATCTTTGCGGATGGCCATTCCTTGTGGAGAAAGCTCTGTCTGGGTATAAGGGTCTCCAGGTGCTAAGTTGATAATCACAAAATTGACTAGGATAATACAAAATAGGGTCAGAGGCAGTAAAAGTAAACGTCTTAGAATGTATGTTAACATATTATGCTTGGATTTTTTTTAACCAATAAATGTTGGAATCGGGTACTGCCACATTAGCACCTGGGATCAAATCTTGACGGTCAATTGGTAAAAAAACATTCTGGAGTTCTTCTCTGTACAACAGCTTAATCATCGGCGCATAAAGAAAAACATAGGGAGCTTCCTCATGTATAATTTGACTAAAGCGGTGGTAAAGGGCCAGTCGTTTTTCAGGATTATACTCATAGTCTAAATCATCTATAATCTGGTCCACTTCTGCATTGCTAAAGCCAATTCCATTTGAAGATCCTTTCTCTTTTGCTCCACTTGAGTGCCAAATTTGGCGCATATCCTCTGGGGGAGTCCCTTGACCCCATCCCAAATGGATGGCTTCAAATGCTTTACTTTCAAAATCATTGGAAAGATCTGCCATATCAACACCATTAAGAACTCCAATAATCCCCACATCTTTTAAAGCCGTCACGATGTACTCGCAAATGCTTTTTGATGAAGAATTTTTGACAAAGTAGGTAAGCTTAAAGTGAAAAGGCACGTAGACTCCATCAATTTTTTTGTCGATCACTCCATCTCCGTCGTGATCTTCCCATCCTGCTTCAGCCAATAAGCGGCGAGCTTTATCTGGATCAAACGGCCAAGGTTGAATAGAGTGATCATAGGAGGGCGAATTCGGTGTAAAAGGACCATTAATCTCGACGCCTAATCCGTTTAAGTTTTGCTGGATAATCCGATTCCGATCAATCGCCATCGTGAGAGCTTGCCTGACCGTTTTGTCACGAAAAAAGGGGGTTTTTTGATTCCAGCCAATGTAAAAAAACATATTGCCAATATAATTAAGCTGATGAATTGTCTTCCCGGCTTTCGCTTGCTCCTGATAAAGAGGGGAGCTTAAAAAATCTTGTAGCTCAAGCAATTTACCCTGCGGTAAAAAGGATGCCTGGATGTCACCTGTCTTAAAGGTTTGCCACTCTGCGTCCGGTGTATTTTTAAACTCAACTTCTCTACGTTCCATTAAGGCTCGATCGGGACTATAAAAATTGTTATTGCGAGTGAATTGAATCATCCGCTCAGTCATTCCGTCAAACTTCCATGCTCCACAGCTTGGAATGATGTTTTGAGCCCAATGCATCCCAAAATTTTGGGCCCAAACAGAATTGGTTTGATATGTGTCAGGATCGGTATCGTCTGGAATAATTTTTTGCCCATCGGGAAAGTATTTATACACAAAGCTGGCGAGAGGATTCAAACTTCCTGTTAAGAGTTTAGCTCGATAAAGGGGGCGTTTAACCACCTCTCCTTTTTCATTTTTGAATTCGTGTGTTTTCCATCTAATTACCAGTGTAAAGTCGTCCAAAACCTCAAACTTTTGAACGTCTTGAAATTGGTTTCTACTGGTGACAGCTGAAGGCTGCTGATTATAAGGATTCATGAAGGCATCGAAAAAGAATTTAAAATCATGCGCAGTTACTTGATGTTTATGTAAAAAATGGGGAGCTAAAGTGAATCGATCACTAAAGAAACGTTGTTCTAAAGGCTCCCAAAAGACATCATCACGCAAGTGAATCCAATATTCAAATCCTCCATCCTCTGGATCAATCCGTTCCTCCATTTTGATTGCCATACCTGTGGCAAAGGTTTCATATCTTCCAAACTTGAGGTTTGCTAAAGAAATGGAGCAAAGGGATTGCCATTGGCTAATTTCAGCCCAAGGAGAAAAGGGATGTAAATTGTCAGGTTTACCGATGCTTGTTTGCCGAAATATTCCTTGTGGGGAGAAATGCTTTGGAAGCATTTTAGGAAGAATTGTGGTATAAAAAGGATCTTCAGTTAGTAAATTGGGAAGTTTAGGATCCATATGAGGGCGCACAATCGGTTTTTGTAAAGACAATGAGCTTGAAGACGGGGAATATTCTCCCGATTGACGTGGTAAATTTGAAATTGTATCTCTAATTCTTTCGCTTTCATTTTTTAAGTTATAAAGTTCGCTGCGAATTTGTCCGATATCGGTTTGAACAATTTTCAGATTATTTTCAATCAATACAGAAGACCAGTATAACATACACATGAAGGCAAACATGCCAAGGCCCAGGATGTAGCGAAAAATGTATAAACCAATTGGCTCTCTATTCACAGTCGGGTTCCCCCTATCGTTTTCATGGATTTGATACACGTATACCCTAAATCTTCGGAATCGGCAAGCCTCAAAATATAGTTATAAAAAAAGGTTATATATTTACTGGAATTAGTTTATTACTTAACGAAAAAACGCATTTATGATACAATTTTTTTTATATTATATTTTATAGGGAGAATTTATGCCTAATATAGTTAAATTAATTAGCGGAAGCTCTGCGGAAGAGTTACATACGCAACTAACACATATGGCTCAAGAGGTTCAAAATAACAAAACTGTTTCGACAAAATTGCAAGCAAGCAAGTGGGATGGAAGGTTTTGGCGCGTACTGACAAATTTTTTAGCAAAGATGCACATTAAACTAGAAAGAACGAATGCTACACATGTCGCAGGAGAGCTTAAAAATTTTATCTCGAAAAATGAAGCTACGCTTTTTAATGAAGCATACTATGTGGATAATCTTAAAAATCTGAACCTTATTTTTGAAAGAGTCTTTTCAGTTGATCCTAGTTCAAAAGAAAATCCAAAGAATCTGAAATACACGAATTTATTTCTGGAGTGTTTAGCTTTGGCCACTAAAATAGGGCCTCCTACACGAAAATCAGAAGATACTGACACATCAGTCAAGACGGGAGATGAAACGATTGATGAGAGTTCTGAATCTGAAGGCGGCATAGATTGGTCAGCAACTGATGACTCCTCAGATACTTCAGAAGTAGAAGACGAAGAGATAGAGGTGGAATTAAGTGAACATGATCGAGGATTTGCAGAACCTCTTTTTTTAATGAAATATGAGGGTGCTCTTGAACAACTCAACAAAAATGGTTATGTGACTGAGAATGTAAAAGAGTTTCTTTTGGTCCTTTATGATGGGGAAAAACATATTTCTGAATGCGCGGAAGAGCTTCGAGGGATTAATGGACTTACAGCTCAATTAGCCGAAACAGTTGAAAAGTTAGCCTTGAATATCACAAAAAATGAGCGCTATCGAACTGATGAGGAAATTGAAAGCAGTCATAAAACTCGTTTGAGGCATATTATGACGATTCTTTCAGTTTTACCGTTTGATGAGCACGTGGAAAAAATCATTGGTAAAGTCAAACAACATCCTTCGGTCCTGCTGCATGGGATTAAAGCTTCATTAGAAGTTGAGAATAAGTCTTTTTTTGAAAATCTGAAAAATGAATTAAGAGGAGAGAGTTATAAAGGCTACTGGGAAATAATTCTTGAAATGCAACCGAAAGTATCTGAAGATTGGAATATTGAACAAGGTGATCTTGAGTGGAGTACATCCATTGCCGGAAACGTACAAGGAAGTTTAATTAAACAAAGACAAACAGCTTTACATCTTTTTGCAAAACAAGAATTCTCAGATTATACTCAGCAATTAGCAGAAAAACTTCTTCAACAAAAGCCTGATTTATTAAATTTTGTGGAGGGCATTAGGACACATACGCCATTGCTTGAAGCGGTTAATGCAGATAATGAAAAAATGGTTGAATGGCTCCTTTTGAAAAATCCAGATTTGCGCTGCAGAAATGATCAAGGGAAAAATGCTTTAAAAATAGCCATTGATAATGGAAATACTAAACTGGTGGGAATGCTAATAAAAGCGGATCCATCCAGAGAAACTTGGATAGATGCGGGTTTGATCAAATCTCTTGAAAGTAACGAGATGGCAGAAGACGTTATCAGAAGATTTAACTAAATGTATGGAGAAGCCGATAAATTTTAAAAGTTTATCGGCTTCTATCTCAAATATTAGCGGGACCTTTGGGTCTCGCTATTTCTTTTGCTTAATCACTTTGTCAAGTTTATCGTAAATTTCTTTTAAGATAGGATCCTCATTTTTAGAGGATTTATTTTTTATGAATTCTTTGATTTCCAAAAGATTTTGGAAAAATTTTCCGAGATTTTTAGATGCTTGATATTCTTTTCTCATAAGGACTTCTTTGTTTAAAATTAAGACAACGAAGTTTAAGAAAATATGTAATTTATATATGCCAAAAAAAAACGGGGCGTTTGCAAGAAAAAATACCTGTTTTGATGATTGGGAAAACAATTGTAGATAAACAAAAAAGTGGAGGGAGAACGAACGTTATTGAAAAGCTTGCTAAGGACCTACAGAACTTGTTTTTCATGAAAAGATATTGCCTATTCAGGATGAAAGACAATTTCTTAGCTTTTGAAAAAAGTCGTGCAAGACGTGCGACAATTTGACTCCCTTCTGGCATAATATTCTTCTTTAACAAACGTTCAGAAATAATGGGGAAAAAGATTGTGGTATATTTCAAAAGCTATTGAGCATGGTTGAATCCATACAATTTCGTCTGTAAATTTTTAAGTAGCTTATTGCTGTATTGGACCTATCTTATCTTCCAAGATTTGAGTGTTGTCAAATAAGTCAATTATTTTTTCTATGTCTTCTCTGACTAAATTTTTATCGAAAAATCTTAGGTAAATGAACTGAGGCTTGATTTCTAGACAATTTTTTAATGCTTCTAAATCTATTTTTTCGAATTTTAGATTATTTTCCAATGTAAAAGTGATTGAATAAGGGATTTTATATTCTTTAAATAGCTTTATGTTGTTAACCCAAATTGAAACCCATTTTTTATGATTGCTCAAGGTGCTGAGGACGTCTGTTCCCATTGAGATCCCCTCTAAAAATCCTCTAGGTTTTGCTAATGATTGTAATTTTTCTATCCAAAGGGCTAAATCAGTAAATCCCCCTGTAGCAATTCTAAAAGGAGTTGTTTGATTTTTCAGATTATCTAATATTTCTGAAATATCAGGATGCTCAAAAGGTTCACCCCCGGAAATAACAACAAGAGGAGTTTTGTTAGAATTAAATAAACTATTTATTGTGTTTATTTTAAGATGTTCCCTTGGTAGATTTGGGTGAGAAAAGGGACAATGGCTGCATCCACCCGAACACTGAGTTGTGATGGTAATTGTGTTAGCAAATTTATTGCCCATTAGAATCTACTTCCGAGAAATGACGAATTTCTACAATTACACGATTCAAACTTAATTGACTGATTACTTCTTCAAATGCTGAGCGATTTTTGGTAGATAAATTAGCATCCCATTCATCTAACATAAGAATGCTATACTGTTCATCCTTTAAATCCGTTAAAGCTGATAAAGCGATTTCCCCGGAAGAAAGGCTTAAATGGGAATTGCAAAGCTGAAGTTGATGCTGGGCTGGGAGATAAATTGCAGGCAATCCAATTTTGTTTTTCAAACTTAAAAGTAAACTCGACTTTCCAGCGCCATTAGGTCCAGTAATGGTAAAACGGCCTGTTCTCTGTATTTTCAAAACTTTTTCCATGTCTTGAATTTTAAATTTTTGATGTTTTGTTTGGATTTTGATTTCTTCATTTTTTATCAGTGCACTTAAATCAATAGGCTGAGGTTCTTGAAGGCTTTCCATCGTAATAGTTAACTTTTCTTTTAAGTTTTTCCACTGTGCTACATATGTTTGAATGATTTGCATGTGCATTACAATTTGAAGGCATCGGGGTAGCATGGCCATAATAGCCAAAACAAAACCTGCTTTATCTTTATTAAACCAGGCTAAGAAGAATGCTCCACCTAAAACTAATCCATTGGTTGTAAGTGCAGCCATAAACACTGCCCAATCTTTGTTTTTCACAGTATTTACAGATGCTCGTTTAGAGTCCAAAAAATATTTGTCAAATGACTCATGCCAGCGATTAAAAAAAAGTTGATTTCCTAATATAATATTATCCCAGCTTTGGCTTAAGTGCGCATTTAGTCTGTTATTTGAAAGCATTTCTTCTCTGCTGGATTTCAGAATTTTTTTATCATAAAAATGAATAATTATAAGTCCTATACTTCCTGCAAAAATAATTAATAATCCTAGCAGTAAATCTGTAACAAGTATGATAGAAATTGTATTAAAAATAATATTGAAAGTAGTCGCGCTTGAATCAATAAAAAAATGCAAAGCTGATTGAATGGTATCTTGCCCACCGCGACACATAATAGTATGTCTTTGATTTTTTGATTCCTCGTTGCGCCAATGTGTCGGATGGTTATAATTGGTTTTGATATACCTAGTTAAATAATTTAGCTGAGCCTGTTTGCCTGCAAGAGTAGAGCTAAAAACTACTAAATAATGAAAAAGAGATCCGGGTAATAAAATGCAAAAAAAAATAATTAAAGCTATATTTAGCTGAAAACCTTTAACTGGAAATTCATTTATCATGAGACCCAAGAAATAGGTTCCACCTGCAACAAGCAGTTGTTGGATTAAAATGGTAAAAATTGTGGCCTTAATCCATTTATTATTTATTAGTGGAAATGGTGAATTCACTGATTACCTCAAGAGATTTAAAAAATTCCAGTCTATTTGATTAGGATTGTTTGCAGGGATGTACAATGTTGTACTAAAATCGATCTCAGAAATATTTAAATCTGCTATTGTAGAATTAATTAACCTGGATTTTTCATTTTGACCATTTGAAATTCTACATAACGCGACTTCTTTGTTCTCTGGATAGTATTTTAATAGGTAATTTTTTAAAAGGTCGAGCCTATTATCTTTCTCAGGGTTTAAAAAATTAGTTTTGGAAGTTCCTATAGAGCAAATATGGTAAATAAAATAAGATAAAGCTGGTTCAATTTTATATTGAAATAATAAAAGGCGATTTGCATCTATAAGAGCCGTTCCTTGCTCAAGAGGATCCATTTGAATGAATGACGTCATTACATCGAAGCTAGAAATCCCATCAATAATTTCAATTTCTAAATTCTTTGTAGATGATTGTTTCAGCATTTCGATGAAACTAACTCCAAATCTGGGATGCCCAGCTACGAGAAGCGCAAGGTGGGAAAACTTAGATGATAGATCGAGAATATGTTGTATAAAAAACTGGTAATTAAAGACATCTTTTTTTTCATTTTGATAAAGATGCCCTAAACTTTCGATTTTTTTTGTATCAAATTCTTTCTCTATTTCGGACCAAAATTTTTTTTCAGGTTCTATCCCTACGATTTTATTTGCTTTTTGAAGAGCTTTGATTGCATTCAAACTTAAATGTTTAGATGGGTCGATACCTCTGCCAATAATACTTATTTTCGCAAACCTTTCCATCTATTCCTATAAAATTATTTGAATTTTTGTAAGTGGCTAAAAATTATCATACTTTTCTTAAAAAAATTATCTTGAACTATTGAATGGAATTATTTTTTCCTAAATCTGTTTTTGCGGTTAGTTCTTGTAGATGAAATTGATTAATCAATTCTTCAATGTTTGCTGGAAGGGCTGAAAGACATCTAGGAACATAAACTTCCGCGTCAGTGATTCTATCTTGTAAAAAATAGCCTTTTTTTTCTTTGTCATGATTTGCACGGATAATTTGCGTAAAATTTTTTGATTTCATAGGTACTCCTTAATTTTTTTGGGGATAAATAAAATACATAAAAAAGCTTTCAAATTTTTAGCCTGCGCAAAATATAGGAAAATTTCTAATATATGTCTATAATCTCAGGGAAAAATTTTATTTTGTCTTTTAAAGGATTAAGCATTTGTCATATAGATGCCTAATGAGTGAATTCGCAAGTTTAATAAATCGCCAAATGAAAAAAAGGCGATTCAAACGTCAAATGTTCGATTAGCTCGATTTCAGCAAGTCCACGGCAGATGGAAATGGATCCAATGATCATTGCGCTTCCTCCCATCAACAAAGCATAATGTGCTTTTAATTTACTTAATAGGTGGTGGGCTTGCATGGCGAGGAGTAAGGAGGGGGAGGTTAGCAATGCAAAAGCAAAGCCATTCAGCATTCCGATCCATAAATCCCCTGATAAGGCGCACGCAGAAAATACGATCAATGTCTGGCCACATGGCAGTAACACAGTGAAAAAACCGAAAAAGAAAGAGGGCCATGCGCGGTCTTGGAGAATCAAAGTTGTGAGATGCGCATTAAATTTGGCAAGGCGCTTAGAAATCCATAACAATCCAGGATACTTCCAACCCATTAACGTATAGATCCCCATGAAGAAAATTGATCCTCCAAAAAGTAAACTAACACTTTCCATCACATGAAATTTTTTTAGAAGTAGGTGAAGAACTGTTCCCAGTCCTCCAGCAATCATTCCTACCAACATGTAAGAAAGCATTCTCCCAAAAAAATAAAAATAGCGGTAACGATGTTGACCAATCATCAATGTTAAAGGCCCGCACATTCCCATACAGTGAAGATTACCAAAAATATAAAGGGGCAGCATAGAAATGAGTAGAGACATAATGGATCACTTCGATTGAGGGACGGAGGAAAAAGATTGATTGGCTTCGTAGCGCATTTGCTGAATTTTAGCCATGTCGAGACCTGTATTGCCCGATTTACGCGCATAGGCTTGATAGCCCACAATGCCAAACATAGACATAAAAACTGTAAGCGTTGTGTAGAGGCCCACTTTGTACCAATTAAATTTGAAAATAAACGCTAACATCCGTCTCTCTTGTTTTTTTATGGGAGCGTACAAATTTTTGCTTAAATAAGCAATTTTTTTTAAACGTTCTGTTCTGTTATAAAAAAAAATGATTTGTTATACGTGAATTTTGGCAAACAGAGCAAAGGGACATCGAATGACGCAACCAGCACCCGATCTTGATTATCAAGCAGAAATGTTAGCTGCTAAAACAAAGCATTATTTGATTACAACCATGGGGCGTATCTCCACAGAAGCAAATAATGACGAGTTTTACCGGGCTTTTTCTTATGCTTTACGCGAAGAGATTATGATTAACTGGTTGGCTACCGCGCGCACTCAAAATTTAAGAGATGTGAGAAAGCTTTATTATATATCGCTTGAATATTTGCCAGGCCGAATTTTATCAAATGGAATCTGTAATCTATCTGCTCAGTCCATTGTTGAGCGCGTTTTGCAAAAAATGAACCGTAGCTATAAAGATATCATAGGAAGGGAATCAGATCCCGCTCTAGGAAATGGGGGGTTAGGAAGATTAGCATCTTGCTTTTTAGATTCTTTGGCGACACAAAATCTACCAGCTCAAGCGTATGGCTTGCGCTATCAATATGGAATTTTTGAGCAACAATTATGGGAAGGGGTTCAAGTTGAAGCTCCCGATTGCTGGCTTTTAAATGAAAACCCTTGGGAATTTAGACGCGACTTACGCAAAGTTGTGGTGAAATATTGTGGCGATACAGAATCCACAACAAATATTCATGGAGATGAAGTTCAAAAGTTAGCGAACTACGAAGAAGTGTTTGCACTTCCGTATGATATTCCGATTATCGGCTACAGCAAAACGCGTGATTTCTCTGTTGTTACATTGCGTTTATGGAGCACTAAAGAATCCCCCCGCAATTTCCAGCTACAACGTTACAATGCGGGAAGTGTTGGGCAAGCTGCTGAAAATACTACATTGACGGATGTGCTTTATCCGAACGACAACCATGAAACGGGAAAGAGGATTCGGCTTAAACAAGAGTTTTTGTTGGTTTCAGCTTCTTTACAAGACATTATCCGCCACTATCTAACTAATCATGACAGCTTCCGTTCTTTTGCAGATAAAGTGCGCATTCAAATTAATGACACTCACCCCTCTCTGGTCATTGCCGAGCTTGTGCGGATCTTAACTTTCAAGCATGATATCCCATGGAAAATGGCTGTCGAAATGACACAAGCGTGTACGGGCTACACGAACCATACGATTTTAAGTGAAGCTTTGGAAGAGTGGGATCAGAGCCTATTCCAGTATTTGCTTCCTAGACAATATAAAATTGTGGAACGATTGAATTACGATTTTTGTAACGCTTTGCGATCCAAATTTCCCAATGATGAACACAAAGTTCAGCGGGTCTCGATCTTGGAAAACGGAAAGGTTCGTATGGCAAATCTTGCCATTATGGGATCTCATTCAGTCAATGGGGTCGCAGCTTTGCATACCGAAATTTTAAAGAATTCTGTTTTTAAAGATTTCTACGATTTTTTCCCCGAAAAATTTGTGAATGTGACAAATGGCGTGACTCAGCGAAGATGGCTTTTGGGATGTAATCCGGAGCTTGCCAAATTTATAACGAAGCGGATAGGGGATGGGTGGATCACTGATTTTACACAAATTGCTAAGCTTGCTGAGTTTGCTTCTGATGTGGATTCTCAAGAGGAATTCTTATCCATCAAAAAAAAGAATAAGCAAAAACTGATTGAATACATCAAACAAGAAAATCAGCTGCATACAGCCGATGGGGCAACAGTTTTAATGTCTCCCATTATTGATGCACATTCCCTTTTCGATATTCAAATCAAACGCATCCATGAATACAAACGTCAATTGATGAATGCTCTCCATTTAATCATGCTTTATCAAGAGATATTGGAAAACCCTCATCACAATCGAATTAAACGGACCGCAATATTTGCGGGAAAAGCAGCGGCTGGTTATGAGACAGCCAAGGATATTATTCGCTTAATCTTTTGTATCGCACGTCGCGTTAATAAAGATCCCGCCGTGCATAACTTATTAAAGATTGTATACGTCGAAAATTATAATGTTTCGAAAGCCGAGTTTTTAATTCCTGCTGCAGATATTTCCGAACAAATTTCGACAGCTGGAACTGAAGCTTCCGGGACTGGTAATATGAAGTTGGCGATTAACGGAGCTTTGACTGTTGGGACGGAGGATGGAGCGAATATTGAAATGCGTCAAGAAATTGGGGATCAATGGTGGCCTTTTTCTTTTGGATGTTCCGCTGAAGAAATTCAGAAAATGAAAAGTGAAAATTCTTATCACTCCCGAGATATATATGAAGCGAATCCCCAAATTCGGAAAGCGGTAGATGCTCTCAGGGATCGCTCATTTGCGCAAAACGACGACGAGCACCATGCTTTTAGTGACTTGTATCATAAGCTAATCGAAATGCATTACGGGGGCGCTCCAGATCGCTACTTTACACTAAAAGATCTGGAAAGTTACTATAATGTTCAAAAGAAAGTCGAAACATTGTTTATGGAACCTCTCAAGTGGGCTGAATATGCCTTGCACAATATTGCAGGGATGTCGAAATTCTCGATTGATTATTCGATTAAAAATTACTGTGAAAAAATTTGGGGGCTAGCACCCTGTCCATTAGATTCAGAAATTCTCGACCAGGTAAGAGACGAATTTAGTCAACAAGACCGGTGTCGGATATATTAAGAATGAGAGCCTAAGAACAAAAAGCCGAATGACAGACTGTCGTTCGGCTTTTGTCAATGGATTAAAAATTTGCTTGAGAAGGTTCAGGAGTTGTCTGCATTTCGATTGCGGAATTCGCATTTTCCAGTGCTGAACCAGAAGGTGTCGCCAGTTTAATTCCAGTAAATCCTTGGAAAGCCATCGCCATCAATCCTGATACAATAAACGTAATTCCCATTCCTCTTAAACCAGGTACCACATTTGAAATAGCAAGCTTTTCACGAATAGCTGCGACAAGAGCAATCGCTAACCACCAGCCCATTCCGGAAGCAAAAACATACATAAGATTGGGAATAAACGGATAATTGCGTGTGACTGCAAACAAGCAAGCTCCTAAGATGGCACAGTTGACCGCAATTAATGGCAAATATAGGCCAAGGGAGCTATACAGCGCTGGAGAAACTTTTTCAATGATGATTTCAATCATTTGAGTAAACCCTGCAATTACCGAAATAAAAAGCAAAAATTCTAAAAAGTTTAAGTCAACTTTTGCAGCATCAATCCCGAAATAACTGAGCCATGAAAGGGCTCCAGGTGCCGTGATAAATTGGTGTACGCACCAATTTAAAATTCCCGCAACTGTTAAAACGAGAACGACAGCGACTCCCAATCCATTGGCTGTTTTGAGCTTTGTCGAGCAGGCTAAATATGTACACATGCCCAAAAAGTTTGCTAGCAAAAAGTTTTCAATAAATACTGCTTGGATAAAGAGACCTAAAAGATTTAGCGAAGTGTAGTCACCCATTCACGAACCCCGTTATTTTTTATTATAGATGTTGAATAACCAAATCAAGCAGCCAATGATAAAAAAGGCCGCGGGAGGACTCACCATCAATGCGAAGTTTTCATAAGCATTAGGTTGTTCGGGTGAGGCATACCAGCTCAATGGAATGATCTGCTGATTTAGAAGTTGTCCAAATCCGAAGAGTTCTCGAATGGCTCCCACAATGCAAATAACGAACATGTAGCCTAGCCCAGCTCCAAGTCCATCCATGAAAGCAGGCAAAGGACTCACATTCTTCGCCATTCCTTCTGTTCGACCCATCACGATGCAATTTGTGATGATTAAGCCAACGAACACACTCAAGACTTTGGAGACACTGAAAAGATAGGCCCGCAAAAATTGGTCGATAATCGTCACAAAAACAGAGATGATCGCGAGTTGCGTAATCATCCTCACACTATCTGGTGTGATTTTGCGCAATGCAGAAACGATTAAAGAAGAAAAGGCCGTTACAAAGGAAACGGATAGTCCCATTGTGATGGCAACAGACAATCGGTTGGTGACTCCCAAAGCAGAACAGATCCCTAAGACAGCCACGAGAATTTGGTTGCTACTCCATAATTGGCTTGTCAAATAAGACATAGCTGGAGGGTTTTGTTGTGTCATACCACGTTCTCTTTTGTATATAGGTTAGGTTTTTTCTTCATTTTTATTTTCATCATGCACTGCAATCAAAAATGGGCGATAAGCATTTAGCACTTCCCGATAAGCATCTGTCACCCCATTTCCTGTCAGTGTGGCTCCTGCCATCCCATCTACAGCACTTTTAGCTTTAGGTGAGTCTCCTAAAACTTCGGAAACTTTTCCTTTAACAACATAAATTCCAATAGGTGCGCTTTTAAAGTTTGTTTGTCCATCTGGGCTTTCCTGAAAGATATGTTTTCCTGGAAACAGGTTTTGCCACGGAGCTTCCGCTATGTTGGCACCAAGTCCTGGAGTTTCTTTTTGATCGTACCAAGAAATTCCAATTACCGTATTCCCATTTGGTTTTAAGGCGATATATCCATAAATTGCATCCCAGAGTCCATACCCATTGACTGGGATTACGTAACCAATTGGTTTGGCATCTTTTTCATCTGCTTGGTTAGGAAGAATTTCGTAGAGCAAACGATAAGGCTGTTTATAATAGCCACTCTTTTTGTAATCCGCAATGTACTGTTCTTCATTGAGATTAGCCTCTTGAAATGTAAATCGTTTGCCTTTGTCATCCACCAAAAAGGGTTTGAGCCTTTTTTTGTAAATCTCAATCAGTTCCGCACTAGTTGGAATATCTTGCTGTGTACCCGGAACTAAAAGGCCTCCCTTATCAAATTTAGCGGGGATAGATTTGCCTTCTTTGTCTTGCATTAAAAAATAGCCGTCATGGCTTAAAATTTTGGCAGCAATCATCATTTGTTTGCTGCGATCGAGCTCTTGTGCAATTTCTTTTGGTCCAGCTAGAGCACTGGCTAGCACAGAAAGGATGAGTGCACAAATAAAACTCAAAATAACAATAAATGTAATGACTTGCGCATTACTAGGTCCTCTAGGTGCTGGATGGGACATGGCTCAGCCTCCTTTTTCTATAGAATCGTGCAGCATAATAATCAAATAGCGGAGCGAATACATTTCCCATTAATATTGCAAGCATCACGCCTTCTGGATAGGCTGGATTGACCACCCGAATGAGCATCGTGACAATCCCACAAAAGAGCCCATAAATCCATTTGGCCGAATCTAAGCTGGGTGAAGAGACGGGGTCGGTGGCCATGAAAACAATTCCGAAAGCCGCACCTCCTAATAGGAGGTGCTTGTAGGCTGGGAATCCAAAAGTCGCAGGAGCCCACGATCCTTGAGCCCCGGCAAAAAATGAGGAGCCAAATTCAAAAAATAGGGCCGTCAGGTACATTCCCAAGGCCATAGCAACCATGGTTCTCCAAGCTCCTACACCTGTATAAATTAAGAGAATTGCTCCTAAGATGCAAGCCAGAGTTGAGGTTTCTCCCATGCAGCCTAATTTATTGCCAAAGAAAAAGCCCCAGTCGTTGTTTGTTGAACCAATCCCATGATCAAGAGCGGAAAATTGGTAGGCATCTTCATAGTAACCGGGCGATAATCCTAGGCCACCCTCCGTTAAAGGGGATGTCACAAAGTTTTTCATTTGTTCTTGACTCAGCTCGCCTAGAGTCGCTTGATTTGCGCTATGGGCATTCCACTCTGCAAATTTTTCCTGAATCGTTGGGTAGGTGTTTACATTTTGCCCCAGATTATTTGTCGCAATCGCATCCACATGTATGCGTTTGATTTCAGGCGTGACATTAAATTTAGCAAGCGGTGTGGCTTGCGTGTATCCATCTAAGGTGCTAGCTTTAGAATCTTGATTCATTGCAATTAAGCTTTCACGCACCTTTGTCGCATCTGTTCCTACCCATACATTTCCAGACATTCTCCCCGGATAGGTAAAGAAGAGGAATGCGCGGCAAGCGAGCGCGGGATTCACAATATTCATCCCCGATCCACCAAAAACCTCTTTCGCAAAAATAATCCCAACGGATACTCCGACGGCAGTCATCCAATAAGGCAGCGTGGGAGGTAAAATTAAGGCATATAAGATCCCGGTGACTAAAAAACCTTCGGAAATTTCATGCTGACGGACGCAAGCAAAGATGCCTTCCCATAGTCCTCCAACTGCATAAGCAATCAAGGCTTGAGGAAGCAAAGCGTACAGCCCTTCTTTTAGAATTGTTAAATAGCGATTGTCTTTTAGGGCAAAATCGAAATATCCTTGAAAGCTTGTGCTGCTTGAAAGGAATTCATTCATTAATTGGTAGTTGCCACTGGAATATACAAAAGATTGTAAGCCTGTATTCCATATCGCCATGAGGATGCAGGGGATTAAGGCAAAAACGACGATCAACATCCATCTTTTGACATCAATGGCATCTCGAATGTGAGGACCTACTTTTGTGTTACAGGGAGCTTCATATAAAAATGTATCGCCCGCTGTAATAAGAGGACGTATAGGATGTAAAGGCTTCCCTTTTTCAGCAAGGGAAAGTTGGTAATCTAAAAACTTCCGTAGCATAAGTATGGTTTCCGACTTGAGCTTTTTTAACCGAATGCATCAACTGGTACCTCCTAGATATAAGGAGCAGATCAGGGTGCAAATTGGGTTTTATCTGCAAGGGTACTGAATTTTTTCCAAAAGTCAAATTAAAAAAAACAACTTAAAATGTTTTAGCCCTTCGGATGTTTCAGGTGGTTTTTTTTGGAACCGATCCATAAAATTCGATTAGGGCATGTCAAAGAAAAGAAAATGAAGGAATCATGGTAGTAAAAGTCGGCATACGTATTTTTTTGGGTATTTTTATCGCATGCAGCCTCCTCTTTTTTTTTCAAAAGCCGATTTTTGGAGCGCTAAGTGAGTGGTATTGTCAGAAGTACTGTGAATCCCGTTTGAATGGGTATTTTAAATATCGAGAAATGGCCTTTGACAATGGGTATTTTGTTTTTCATGATGTGAAAGTTGCCCATGCAGATTCACAAAAAGAACGCTTTTCAGCTCGTCAATTAAAAATTCGGCCTATTTTTTCTTGGATGCCTCTCTATCTAGATCTTTCTGTGGTAGCTGAAGAACCACATTTTTACTTGTTGCAAAATGAAGAAGATTTGCTCTCTGGGATGTCTCAGGGCAAGCCCCATCCATTATTTAAAATTCAGGGGTCGGTCATTCTTAAAAACGGGCGAATTACCTATGCCTCGAGCTTAGAACAGGCTTTTTTCGATTTTGAAGGACAGCTGCAAGCCGATAAATCTTTGCAGATCCTTTTAAAGATGGGATTTTCATCAAATGATCGTGATGCAATCCAATTTAAAGGGGCCTCACGCTTAAAAGAAGGAGAACATCGTTATGCATGTGAATTCAACGCTGTCGACTGTGCGCAACTGGCGACCTTCTGGAAGCACCTTTCTCCTTCGACAGATACCTTGGCTATTTCTCAAGGTCAAATGAATGGAGAAATCGCTTTTAATCTAATGAAGGGAAAAGCCCCTTCACTTGAAGGAAATCTCAAGGCTCATCATATTGCTCTCGCTTTGCCTATGTTGGGATTGAAAGGTGAAGTTGGCGAATTGAATATCCAATTAGATCGTCATGAATCTCCTGCAAAGAAATTTGCTCGCAATCCTTTTTGGAAAACTTTTTTTAATCTCATTGGAACTATTCAATTATCAAAAGATTCTTATTTGGCAAGTTTTGAGGGGGATAAGCTTTTGTGGGAAGTCAAGGATTTCCAAGGAGGACTTATCTTTCTTCCAGAGCAAGGATTGATTGTAAATGGGGATGGCATTTGTACTTATTGTGATAAAATTGTTCCTTTACATCTAGAGGGGAAGTCCACGATCACGGCAGAGCAAAGTGTTTTTGAGATGAGTTGCTTTGCTGACACATCTTTAAAGTCTCCTTCAAAAATTCAGTTCAGTATTCAAAATTTTCATCAACCCAGTGCAAAAGCATGGCTAGATATTCAAAACTTTGAGGTCAATCAGATTGGTATACTTAATCAATTTTTTCACAAAGTTTATCCTGTCGAATTGTTAGCAGGCTCTATCGATGCTTCTTTGTTTGCCCAATTGGATTTTTTTAAAATTAGCGAAATTAATTTAAGACATTTTTCAGCTCGAGATTTTAAATTCTATATTAAGCCTTGGAGAGCCACATTTGAATGTGATTTGATGAAAGGGGCATTGCTCTTGAATCCTAAAGAGTTTCCCGTGTTGGGACAATCCGAAGCGGAGTGCTCGATTTCAAATGGTGAGCTGCATATTGTTGGATTTGAAGAAAAAGATTGGCGCCTTCATGAGATCAATACGAGATTCAAAATTGAGCAGGGGACCTTGCAAAAGTTTCTTGCCGAAGGAAAGATTGCTGGCTTAGCCGGATTTGTAGAGGTGGATTGGTTATCTCCTGATGAAATGATGAAGTTACAATTTCATGGGAATGCTCAAGAAGTTGTCAGTCTATTCCCCGATTATCTCAAAGAAAAAATAAACGATACCTTTGTTTCGGATCAGCTTGTCATTTCTGCCGGGGTAAAAAGACAATCGCATGCGAGAAGACAGGTGGAAGGTTCGATTCATTTTTTTGAAAAATCGAAAGATGGAGCCGATACGATTTTATTTGGCTTTGCGGTGGAAAGTGAAAAAATCCCGCGTTCATTAAGTGAAGTACAAGATAAATACGAGGAATTTTTAAGAGCGAATTTTCCAGAAAATGAGTTGCAAAATCTTGTAGAAGTACATCTTTTAACTGAACAGAAAATTTGTGGTTTAGTATTGCGAGATGGGTGGTTTGAAGCAAAAGAGCTTAATTTATCTAAGTTTGTTTCACCCTTTGTTTTGGGGGCTTCCTCTTTAGAATTGCGGGGAACTGGGGACTTTTCTGGAATCTTTGACTCTCGCAATCTGATGATTTCTTACCAGGCCTGTGAGCTAGCATTAGAGTGCGAATCGTTCCTTATAGAGGTCAAAGAAACTGTCCGGGAAAAAGTGTCGATGGCCAGTTATCCCGCCATTCACTATTTTAATTTTGAGGATGGTTCACAATTTGGCTACTTACCGGTTCAACAAGGATCCTATTTTCAAAAGTATAACGAACTCCTTTTCGAAGAAATTAATGCCTCTATTTTTTTTGATCGCTCACAGATTCATATTCGGCATATCGAGTCTTTTTCTGACGGCATTTTCTTTGGTGGGGCCATTGATATCGATTTTTCTGGTCGGCAAGCAGGCATCTATGATGTGGTGATTCATTCGGATATTATGAATGGGAAAATTTCTCAGATTCAAACATTCCTCTCAAGGTTTATGGCACCTTCTCCATTTTTGAAAATGCCTATGGAAGGGCTCGTTTCTTATCGGCAAAGAGGGGGGATGCTGAATCTAACGTTTTCTCCTGAAACATATACGGTTATAGCTAATGTGGAAGGCGCATTGACGGATGGCAAATTGCTTTGGGAAAATGACCAAATGCGCTTTCAAGATTTCTCCTTGCATTTTGATTATGATCATCAAGCCAAATCCATTATTTTTTCTGATTTGGAAGGGGTTTTTCTTGTGGGAGCAGCGCATCAATTAGAAGAGTATGATGTTATTGGAGATTATATCCGCTTACTTGATTATACCCAAAATCAAGCAGAATTTGATGTTTGGATTAGTGATAAAAGTCGGGATATATTACGCGTTGTGGGAAATTCATCGAATCGGATGAATCTGACGGGTGACAAAGTCATCCAGTTTACTTTTGATCATGAGTTGACTCATTTTGGTGATGTGCACCCCAATGCTTTTGATTTAACGTTAAAGGAAGATTGGCAAATTGATGATTTAAATTTCGAATTCGGGTTTAACATCAGTACTCTCGTACACGACTTTCAAAGATTAAATCAAACTGGTTTATTTTTTCCCTTAAAGAGTTCTGCTAAGCTACTCGACCAACTCAAGAAAACACAAGGCGAGTTTCAAGTTGCAATTCGTTACGATAAAATCGCGGAACAGTACAATTACCAAATGTTAGGAAGCCATTTGGTATGTGATGAAAATTATCATTTTGACTCCTGCCTCCTAACAGGTCGTAAAAAAGGGAGTGCGTGGGCTATTGATCAACTTCAATTCGATCAACTTTCGTTATCTGCAGATATTTTGCGAAAAGACTATGGTTGGAATGTTAACTTCTTAGGCATTCGTTTTGATAATGCTTTATTAGCAGGTTTAGAAGGGATTTATTATGACCAAAATAGTTCTTTTAAAGGGAAATTAAATCTTTTGGAGGTTGATCTTGGGAATCTTCCAAAATGGAAAATTTTTCAGAAGATGATCCATGAGAATCTTGTGGATGGAAAAATAAATGCAGCTGGAGAGGTTCGCATCCAACATTTGGAAGAATCCAAAGATTGGCGGGTTGAGTTATTACTTCAAACGGACTTTAAAAATTTTTCTGCGAAAGGAATAAACTTTGATCAGACAGAAAAAGTATTTTGCCATTTTGTCTCAGACCGGGGAATGACGCTTAGAAATTTCAAAACCGCTTTTTTACATGCCAAAGAGCGAAATCCTAAGGTGGCGATCGATATTGAAAAGATGGATTTTGATTTTAAGAATGGTGAAGCCGCTATTCGAGGTTGTGCGTTTTCTTTGCCTGCAAACAATCTAGAATGGGCAGTTGAAAACTTCCAACAGGCTTTTCCTGATTTTATCAGTCATACATATGGTGAGGAAATCAAAAAAATCAAGAGTTCTGGAGAGGTGCAGGGAAAACTAGATGTGGATTTTGCTTTGCCTCATATAGCGTTTCATTTGGAGATGCAGGACGGGACTTATCGGTTTTATGACAGCGAATATGTGTGTAAAAACCTGAGTTTTGAAAAAGATCCATTTGAGAGCAAAGTTATTTTTCAATCCCCTTATAACGATCATCTTTTTTGGGTTTTGGTCCGTTCTTCAGCACCAAAACATGATTCTGGGGAAATGTTGATTTCTGAGCATTATCCTGAGCATCATTTTGAGAAAAAAGTTGGCGTTCAATTGCTATGGAGAGACACTCTTTCTGAAGGGTTTATTATTGATCGTGTAGAAGGATCTCTTTTAGGAAGCTCTGTACATTTAGCAAGAGTTCCTTCGGCATCTACTGATAGAGTTTATGAAGGGACGACTCTGATCCAGATTGATCAAGCGTTGAGATATTTGCCTAAAAATCTGTTAGAAAAGGCTCAAAATTGTTCTTTAAATGGGACTTGCACCTTAAGTGGACAATGGATCTTACAAAAAGATTCTTTAGCCTCTGGAGAAAATCTTTACTTTGTAGGGCAGCTATACGGGGAAGATCTTGTTTTTAGAGAGTGTCTCTTCGATTCGTTAACTGCAGAAGTTGAATATCACCAAAATGAAATCGCATTCAACAATGTGCAGGTGAACGATCCTGCTGGGAAATTAGAAATTGCACAGATGTCTTTGAAAGCAGAGAATGAGGACGTGATTTTAAATATCCCTCAAGTCAATGTTTCCGATTTTCGGCCCAGCATTTTGCGCGATCCTAGTGGCATGATAACCACCCCAGCTACGCCGTTTGTGATTCGGCATTTGGAAATCCAAAATGTACACGGAAGCTTAATCAATTCGGATCAGATTACGGGGAAAGGCAAATTCACTTTTACAAATTCTAAAAGGAAAGTCTTGCCCAATACAATTTTTGCTATCCCTGGTGAAATTTTATCCCGTATTGGATTAGACGTCACGGTTCTGACTCCAGTAATGGGAAGCATTTATTACAAAATTAAAGATGGAAAAATCTATTTTACCCGTTTTAAAGATCTATACAGCAACGGGAGATTGTCGAAATTTTACTTACCGAACACATCCTATCAGTCATACATGGATTTTGATGGCAATCTGCACGTTCAAGTGCGCATGAAGCAATACAACCTGCTCTTTAAATTAGCGGAGTTACTCACAATAACGGTGCAAGGAACCGTGCAAAAACCCAAGTATTCTTTGCAAAAACAACCTCAATCTGAACATGAAGTGCGAAAATAGTTTAAGCTAAATTAAGCCCATAGTTTTTGATCTTTTTGGGCTTCGGCTTAATCCCAAAAATTTTATTAAAAATAAAGCGTATTCCACTTGGTTTGCCTGTTCTGCCCATGAAAAACCTTTTTGTATACCCGAGTACAAAGACTGGAGGAAATAGAAAAAAGCTAACGGTTTTTCTAATGAGCTCAACCTTTGCTCTCCAGGCTTGGCTGCTAAAATTTTCAACTTCAGTGGCCATTTCCGTGTAATAAGTTTCCGGAGATAAATAGTAGAAACGGCCATGCGGATGTAACTTCAGAGCAGGATGGTCAATATTTGCAGTCCCTAGAGTCGTGCACCTAACTTTATTAATTGCTTCTTTTGCCATATCGAATCCAAGAAATGCACCACCTGCCCCTGGAATAGAGTCTTCATAGCTAAAAAAATAATTGACGGCAATGCGAGGGTTCGTGCTCAAGTAATTACCGGCTTCTGTTGCGTCTTTTACGCTAGTAGCTGGTGCATCAAACGAGATAATATGAATGTCTCTATTAGGCAATGCAGGCCTATCAGGCGACTTAGATCTTTTTTTAAGGCGATTGATCAAAAAAAGCTGTGCATGAGTTCCACCGAGGCTATGACCTAAAACTTTTAAAGGAATGTCGAGATTACTAAATAATACCTCATTTTCTTCCTTAATCCCTTTCCATCTATAGGAAGGAAAATAGCCAGGTCCACCCATCCAGGAGTCGTCAAGGACTGTTTCAATGCATTTTTGTTGGGTAGGAATTGTTGTTGTACTGCGGTAAGCCAAAATCTCAGGAAGCTGGATTCCACCTTTGTGCAACTGGGATAAATGGAGGGCGACTTTAGAGCCTCCTGGTTCAATTCTTTTCTTAATGAGGTACCAGTTAGACCCATTATCATCTGAAATTTCGGAAGGAGAGGGGACTAACATCCCTTCGGAAACGGTTAATTTGGGAAGTGCCTTCGCATAGATTTCATCACTTGCTTTTGGGATATTTTCATTAAACACACGCTGAGAGAGCGTCATAATGGTTTGATAGAGCTGCAAACGTCCCCTATCTTCCACATCCTTAGGGTAGTGAAAATATAGTGAGGAGAGAGGCGGGTATCCTGTAATGATCCCTTCAATTCTTTTTCCTTGAAACATGAGCTCTAGTTCATCGGCATCCAGTAAGGTTGCTTTTGAAAATAATCCATGCAATTCATGGGGTAGCTCATCGTATTCTTTAGTTAGATGATCTTCACAAAGGGTTATAAGCATTTTTTTTAAGGCTTCATCTGAATCCGTTCCTAACAGCTCTGCCAATTTCCGTTTTTCGTGTAGTGGTAGAATTTCCGATGGGGCACGATACAAGCAAACTTGTTTCACTCTGTCCCAAGTGAGATAAAGATCTTCTGCATAAGAATCTGCAATGCCGAGCGAGATCTTATTAATCATGCCAGCTGTTAAAGGCTTTCCTTTTGCGTGAAGGTTCCGCATGTTTATATGATATCTTTGCAAGGTACGATCTACTCGTTCTTTTCCCCATTCTTCAACAAAAGATGTATAGCACTTCGAGATCGCGTTTCTATTTTCGTTTTTTATTTTCTTTCTGAAAGCGCGAAAACATGATTTTTGGGTTTTGTAAGCTGTGGAAGTCTCATCAAAAATAACACGATCGGATTCCTTTTTTGCCAAACAAGCGACTTGGCGGGGGCCATCTAAATGAGATGCGATACATTTACGATAAATTTTCCGAACTCTCCCGGCAGTTAGTTTAGTCCCTTTGTCATATTTAGCTTGAAGTTTTTCAAGAAGCTTTGGTTGGGCATCGAGATGAGCTGTGTTTTGGATTAGTTTCATAAAATGAGAGAGCGTTTCTTCATTTTGCTGATGAATTTTTCTCCGTTTAGTGCCTAAAGTCCAAAAGGAGCTGGGGGAAATTTCAACAGAGTAATAAGGCTTGTCCTTGATTTCCTTTGTGCTGATTTTGAGAGGTGTTGATTTTGCACAGCCATCAAATGCTTCAAAAATTTGACCAAAACTTAATTGCATAAAAAAACTCAATAGAAATTAAAAATAATAAAAACTATAGTTTATAACCTGTTTGTTAAGATAATATTAAGATTAAAGTAAAGTAATATAATAAAGTAGCAAAGAAAGTTTTCTACGTGAAAAATTTAGGCCATTTTCCAACTCTTGAGTTGTTTTAAGGGATAAAGTATAGTGAAAGGATTACAATGATATGTTTTGAATTTTGAGAGGAAGCAGGACTGTTATATTCTTTATCCTCAAATAGATAAATCAAACATGACAAATAAAGATCGATACATTCGTTTTCAACAGGTAGTGAATCTAATGAAAAAAAATTTATGTCTAGGCAGTGCCGCGCTTTTTGTACTCTTATGTTTTGGTATAGCTAGAGGATATTACAATTTAACGGATGATTTCCGGATAGGCAATTATATGCATGAAGTTCCTTATCATGCAGCTTGGGAAAATCAGCCCTTATCTCATGAAGAGCAAGCTAATTTAGACAAAATTTTGGATCAAAAATTTGAATACCTTGGAAAAGGAGCTCAATCATTTGCCTTCATCAGTGAAGACGGTAAATATATTTTGAAATTATTTAAATTTAAACATTTGAAACCTTCATGGCTCGTAGAATGGCTTCCTCCAGTAGGGATTTTAAATGAGATTCGTGAGAATGAGCGTATTAAAAAACTTGAAAAATTAGAAAGTGTATTTAATGGATATAATCTGGCGTATGACTGCCATAGAAAAGAGAGCGGCTTGCTTTATGTTCACTTGAACCGGGAGACCTGTCCAGGAAAAATTGTACATGTTACGGACAAATTGGGATTGCCGCATCAGCTTAACTTAAGTGAAATCATCTATGTGGTCCAAGAGAAAGCTGTTACCACACGTCAGGAAATGACCGCTTTGCTTTCCAAAGGATTTGTGTTAACTGCGATTGATCGAGTAAATCAAATCTTTGATCTTTATTTGCAAGAGTACGCCAAGGGGATTTATGATCGAGATCATGGCGTGATGCATAACACGGGTTTTGTGCATGGGGAAACCGTTTATCCGATTCATTTGGATATTGGAAAGCTATCACCTTCAGACAACATGAAAAATCTTAAAGTTTATCGTAGTGATCTTATGAAAATTGTGGCTAAGTTTGATTTATGGTTCAAAGAAAATTATCCCCAATATTATCCAGAGCTTGTGCAAGCCATGGAAAATCGGCTCTCCACTATTTTTGGCGAAGAGTTTTCTCTCCAATCCTAGCGGGAATGAAGAAGTGGGTGGGAAATGGATTAAATTTAATTTATCCCCCCATTTGTTTGGAATGTGAAGACTCTCTTCAAAATTCTAGCAGTTTGTTTTGTGATGACTGCCATGAGCAGCTTTCGCTAATTGATCCCACTGAACGCTGTCATTATTGTTTTGAGTCAAAACATGATTTTCGATCAGGGGTGAGCCTTTGCAAAAGATGTTCCCTCCATGCCCCTCTATTTCGGGGTGTCGGCGCGGCTTTTGATTATGAAGGTCCTGCGGCAACTCTAGTGAAACATTTAAAATATTTAAATAAACCCTATTTAGCAGAGGGCGCTGGTGCTTTTTTGGCCTACCAGTTTTTCCAGTTGCAGTGGCCTATTCCTGATTTGATCATTCCTGTCCCTTTATCTTTTATGCGAAATTTATCTCGTGGATACAATCAAGCTTTTTTACTGGCAAATGCGATGGGAAACATTCTCAACTGTCCAGTAGCACAGGTTCTAAAAAGAAAGAGCGGTGACTACAGTCAAGCCGCATTAGACCGGAAACAACGTATGACATTAGAACAGGAAAGTTTTTTTCTCCAAGAAAACGGAATCATTCGTGACAAAACGCTTTTGATTATCGATGATGTTCGCACTACAGGCGCCACATTAAATCGTTGTGCGGAAACATTATTAACGGGATATCCAGCAAAAATGTATGGGCTTACGCTTTGTCATACGGATTATGAAGGCGATGGTTCTCCACGATTCAGGGAGAAGCGCGATTGAAAATTAACTTAAAATAAGTTTGAGGCACCATTCCTGTCACATAGTTATGTCCTTTCCCATGAATTTCATAGAAAATATTTGTTAATGCCACTAACCGATTTAAACGTAGCTGAACTTCCTCACTAGAAATTTCTTCATCTTTGCTTTTTACTACACATGCAAGATGTTGTGCAATGAATGGGCGTTTTTGGTTGTCTCTATAATCATTTAAAAGGGCACCAAGCCAACTCTGCTCAGCCTTTAAAACAATGGAAAATAGCTTTGAGCTTTGATCGAAGCGATTAGCTACTTTATTTAAGTGTAGTTTTTTGCAGATAGAAAAAAGCTTACTAGAAACACGTCCTGACAAACTATTTTTTTTACAGAGGTTCTTGCTGAAAAAGGAAGGCGTAAAATGTTCCTGCAGTTTTTTTTCAACTCCATGTCCTACAGATTTCTTTAATATTATCACATACGCGGGAGGCTTCTCTTCGACTGATTCTTCATTATATAAAGGATTAATCAATGGATATATGTTAGAAAAAATCTTTTCACCCCAAGCCAAACTCATAAAAACTCCTTATTTTGCTTAAAAAGCATAAGTATTTTTTTGTTATTTCACAAGTGAATTCTCAAATTCTTATCTTTTAAGTCGCCTTCAACCCTCGTATTTAATGTTGAAAGTTTATATTTTTTTAAATTAAAAGCTTAGTGTTTATTTACTAGTTAATGTTCGTGTGATACTGTGTTTACTTATTAAAAATAAGCACGAGGAAGGTTATGCCTTATTAGCTCTTAGTTGCGTTGTAACGAGAATAGCTGATGGAATTATCGGAGTGCCCATTGCAGCCCTTTCAATCTTAACTGCAGGGAAGTTTGTGTTTCTTAATAATTTAGCGTATAGAACTCTTCAAGCTCCAAGCATTGTAGGTGATCTTTTTTATTGCACGATAAACTGTATCAATCCTTGGACGGGAACATTGAAGGCCTAATTTTTAGTGACAAGTTCAAATGAAAAAAAATAACTTAATCTTTGAGCTTGTTGCTCTCTTGTAGTACTCGTTAAGGAGTCTTTAGGCTAAATAATGGTCATCAAATCGTTCAAGTAGATAGTCTTCTAAATGATTTTTTAAAATATCAGGATTAACGATTTTTGCCTGATGATTTTCTATCAAAAATTGCGCATTTCCCCCTTCCCACAAAGGAATTCCCTTTAAAAGTTCCATTTGATCACCTGAAGAATTTGTTGCTTCTGAATGGATAAGGATTTGTCCTTGTACAACGTTTTTTACTTCGTGAGAAGCTTGTGCACCAGTTCGAATGACTGCAATGTCGCTACGATACATCAGAGAGGCAATTTCTGATGCATTTTGAAAGGTCAAGGGAATTATTTTAATATGTGGATTTTCACATTGTTGAGATTTGATTAGGTCTGCAACTTTTTTAAATAAGGTTTCTTGTTGAGGGATGTGCTTATTGCAAAAAACGAAAAAGTAAATTTTTTTATTTTTTGTTTTGGCTATTTCTTCTAACTTAAGCACACTTGAGACATAGTTGAACGTGGCTTTTTCAGCAACTTGACTTCCAAGCATTAAAGTCATGACTATATCGTCGCTTTTTACGGGAATATGGAGCAATTTTTGAGGAGAGTCCGGGTCTATACAAGGCCCTAATTCGTCGTGCAGAGAGCGCAAAATCGTAAGCTCTTCTTCCGTATTTATGGCGATTGCTAATTCGTTTGGCTTAGGAGGACAATCTTTGTATGCTAAAAACTCTTTTCTAATAGGAGAGTCTGCATACACAATCTCACCTTTCATGAGGGATAAATTGCAGAATTTTTTCCAGAAATTTTCTTCTTCTTCCAAGGTTTTAAGGGACGGGTTAATAGAGACGAATTTGAAAATTTTTTTGTCTTTTTTACTCAGCTTTTTTATGTAACGATGATAGTACAAAGATTTTGCGTTGGGTAATTCGATAAAGATTTTCCAAACAGTGATGACTTTTTTTTTCGAAATAATCGATAGATAAAATTAACTGTTCGAGCTGCTCTAACGATAGGGCGGGTTCCAATGGCTTGCGTGTCTATAATTTTATCGATGTCGTAACGTAACAAAACGTAGCAGATACGAAAGTAAATAGGAACGCTAAAAAGAGCTTCTGCAAATCCTTGGCGTTTAGCTAATTTAATTTGCTTTTTGACATTTCCTTGCTTTTGGGCTTTGTCCCAACTATTTGTGCAGGCTTTTCCAATCTTCCCTAATGTTCCAAAAGTGTTAATCTCATAGCAATCTCCCGGATGGGCAGACTTGATGGCTAAAGCCGCGATTTTGTGACCTGCTCCACCGGCTGAAGAGATTAATGCCACATCAAAAGTTGTTTGAGAAAAGGGAGTCAAACTTAATATGTCAATTTTTTTTGTCATTAATAAATCCTTAAATAAACTTTTTTAAGTTGCATTTAAATAGTTTATTAATCAAGAAAAAGAAAGTTTATAAAAACAATATTAAATTATGATTATATAAAAAGTTTGATGAAATCTTGAATTAAAAGTTCATCGAGCCGAAGAGGATTCTGGAAGAGTTCATAAATAGATGTAACACGATTAGAATCAAATTGAGTGAGCAGATTGTGCTGAAATTTTTTGAATAGAAAAGGAAATCCCTCAAATCGACGACGTCGATGTCCCAAAGGATATTCGATTTCAATAAGGGGCGTTATTTCTCCATTCGTAAATGTAATTTGCATAGCGTTTGCAATCGAACGTTTTTCTGGATCAAGGTAATCCCTGGAATATTCAGGATTTTCTTTGACAATCATTTTGTTTCGTAGAAAATCGATACGTGGATCTTTGGCGGTCTCGCCTTCATAATCTTCGGCTTGTAATTTACCAAAAAGCAATCCAATTGCCACCATATATTGTAGACAGTGATCTCGATCCGCAGGATTATGCAAAGGACCCTTTTTATCAATAATACGGATCGCCGATTCATGTGTTAAAATAATGATTTTGTCGATTTCGTCTAAACGATTTTGAATGAGCGGATGTAATTTGAATGCACATTCTATTGCCGTTTGCGCATGGAATTCAGCAGGAAAAGCAATTTTAAACAGCACATTTTCCATGACGTAACATCCGAGTGGTCGTTCAAGTTGGATAGGCTTCCCACCAAAAAGAACATCGGATACACCCCATTTTTTTGCAGATAAACCGAGAGGATAGCCCATTTCCCCTTGTAGAGCTATCCAAGCAAATTGAACACCACGACTTGTTGCATCGCCAGCAGCCCATGATTTACGTGATCCCGTATTTGGGGCGTGTCGATATGTTCTTAAAGGGCCTGCATCGATCCACGCATTAGAAATGGCAGAACACAGTTGTGCATGGTTAGCTCCTAAGAGGCCGGCTGCGACAGCGGCAGAGGCTATTTTTACTAAAATGACATGGTCAAATCCAATGCGATTGAAGCTTGTATTTAAGGCTAAAACCCCTTGAATTTCATAAGCTTTAATCAGTGCGAGTAGTAAGTCTTTGACTTTAAGAGGAGCTTGTTTTTGCGAAACATAATCAATAACGGAGAGAAGAGCTCCGAGGTTATCTGATGGATGTCCCCATTCTGCGGCTAACCATGTGTCGTTAAAATCAAGCCAACGGATCATGGTTCCAATGTTAAAGGCAGCTCGGATCGGATCGAGAACATGGGGCGTTCCAGGGACTCGACTGCCGTGTGGAACAAAAGTATTTGGAACGACAGGGCCTAAAAGTTTTGTACATTCTGGAAAATTTAAAGCTAGTATTCCGCATCCCAGCGTGTCTGCCAAACTGAGGCGTGCATTTGTAAACGCTTCTTCGGAAGGATTTGTATAAGTTAAGACATATTCGGCGATATCAGCAAAAACTTGATCCATATCCAACACCATAAGCAGGGGAGATGGCGATCTCCCCATTTGATTAACGTTCTGAAATAGGTTTGAAAGGCTGCAATGTGGGGCCAATGTAATTGCTGATTGGGCGTATCAGTTTGTTGGCAATGCGTTGTTCCATTAAGTGTGCGGACCACCCGGATATCCTAGACATGACGAAGAGGGGAGTAAACATGGGAGTAGGAATTTCACAAAAATGATAAGCCACTGCACTGTAAAAATCTAAATTAGGAAAGAGTTTTTTCTCCCTCCACATCACTTGCTCTATCCGTTCTGCGATAGGAAAAATTTTGGTGTCTCCCGCTTCTTGGCTGAGTTCTTTTGCCCAGCGTTTAATGATGTTAGAACGAGGATCTGATGTGGTGTATACGCGATGTCCGAAGCCCATGACCAGTTGCTTATTATGCAACATGTTAAGAATTTCTTCTTCGGCTTCATCAGGTGTATTAAATTGTGAAATAAGTGCCATCGCCCACTCATTCGCTCCTCCATGCAGGGGGCCTCTAAGCGCTCCAATGCCTCCACAGATAGCTGAATAAAAGTCTGAAAGCGTACTTGCAATTGTTCGTACAGTGAAAGTTGACGCATTAAATTCGTGTTCTGCATAAAGAATCAAAGAAACATCTAAGCAGCGGCGTTGCATTTCACTGGGTTTTTTCCCTTGGATTAAATGCAGAATGTGACCCGCTAAACTTTCCTCTTGTGTGTCTAAAGAGCGAGATTGTTTTGTTTTTTGATAATGATCCCAATAGGCTAGCATGGAACCAAAACTTGCCAGTAAACGATCCGCGATTGCATATTTTTCTGTGAGGGGAGTCTCTGGTTCAATATTTCCCAAAAACGAACAGCCAGTTCGTAAAACATCCATCATGTGCGTTTGGGGTGGAATGCGTTGTAAAACTTCTTTCAGCGATTCAGGAAGCGTGCGCATTTTTTTTAGCTTAGCCTTATAAGCTTTTAATTCTTCTCCGTTCGGAAGAGATCCTCGAAGTAAAAGCCACGCGACCTCCTCGAAGGTCGTTTTATCAGCCAGATCTTGAATGGAATAGCCCCGATAAAGAAGACTTGCATCCTCTGCCGAGCAAAGGCAAATAGCGGAGTCGCCTGCAACAATGCCTGCTAATCCGCCTACTTTTTTCTTTTCTTGTGCATTTGTAGACATCAAAAACCTTTAAGTTGAGAGTGGGTTAATTGCCTGTTCAGCCTGTTCGTAATTGAGGAATTTGTAAAGTTCTTGACGTGTCTGCATGAGAGGAATGGATTGTTTTTGTGAACCATTTTTCTTGATATCTCTCATCACATTTAACGCCGCTGCATTCATGGCACGATTAACAGATAAGGGATAAAGCGCCATGTCAATACCTACTTGAGCAAGTTCACTTAAATCAAAAGAAGGGGTTTTACCAAACTCCGTTAAGTTTGCGAGAATGGGAACAGGGCAAACTTCTTTAAACATGCGGTATTCTTCAAGTGTGGTAGCAGCTTCTACAAATAACATTTCGGCTCCAGCTTCAACATAGGCGACACAGCGATCAAGAGCGGGTACAAGGCCTTCTACGGCGATTGCGTCAGTCCGCGCCATCACCACAAAATAAGGATCCGTTTTTGCGTTCAAAGCCGCTTTAATTCGATCGGCCATGATTTTTTTTGAGACCAAAGATTTTCCTGATCGATGTCCGCACCTTTTTTCGGGAATTTGATCTTCAATGTGTACAGCTGCGGCACCCATTTTGATCATCCTTTTAATCGTGCGTTCGATCATCAAGGAATGTCCCCAGCCTGTATCTATATCCACGAGCAAGGGTAAATCCACCGCATCCGTTAATCGATCCACTTCATCAACAACATTATCCAAAGTTGTTAGTGCTAGATCGGGCAAGCCATAGATGGAATTTGCTACACCTGCTCCCGAAAGATATAAAGCTTTAAATCCGACTTGCTTAGCCATTAAAGCGATATAGGCATTGGCCACTCCAAGAATTTGAAGAGGAGATTCTTCGGCCAATGCTTGTCTGAATTTCATACCAGGACTATCCATTGCACACTCAATTAAAGTTTTATTTTGGTTATGGGAATTTTGCCATTTATATTCAAGAATTTGTTTAAAAAACCGTGTTTCATGTAAATAAATGATTTGCGTAAGGGGGTGGTTTAAGTTACCTTGAATATGAACAGGAGACGAACCAATGGAATTAGTCAAATTTGAAAAACATGCCAATGTTGGGATTCTAACAATTGCAAGACCAGAAGCTTTAAATGCATTGAACCAAGAAACCTTATATGCCATTCTTCATGTTTTACATGAGGAAGCTTCTCCCGAAAATATTCGGGCCCTGATTTTAACGGGCGAAGGAGACAAAGCTTTTATAGCAGGAGCTGATATCAAAGAAATGCTGCCCATGGATCATCTGGGAATGAAAGCTTTTTGTGAACTAGGGCAAAGTGTGGCTTTGATGCTTGAGCAAGCTCCTTATTTAACTTTAGCCGCTGTGAATGGTTATGCATTGGGTGGAGGGTTAGAAATGGCACTCGCCTGTGATTTTATTTATGCGAGTGAAAATGCAAAACTTGGATTACCGGAAGTCTCTCTAGGAATTATCCCAGGATTTGGAGGAACACAAAGATTGTCACGTGCAGTTGGAACCCGACGAGCCAAGGAACTCATTCTATCAGGAAAAATGATTAATGCTACTGTCGCCCACCAAATCGGTTTAGTCAATCATGTTGTCGAAAAAGAGAAACTACTTTCAGAGTGTTTATTAACAGCTCAGACGGTTGCGTCACAGCCCCCTTTTGCGGTTATGCAAGCGAAAGCGGCGATTAATTGTGGCAGCTCCATGGGATTGCTCGAGGCCTTAGAACTAGAAAAAAACATGTGTGCAGTAGCTTTTGCGACACCAGAAAGAAAAGAAAAAATGAGTGCTTTTGTGAACAAAAAGAAATAAGTGGGGAGTATGCATTTAGAAGAAAAATTGCAGAATGTTTCTGTCGTAGGTGCTGTAGGTAAAATGGGGCGGGGGATTGCGCTCGTGCTTGCACAAGAAATGGCGATGCTCAAGTTGAAAAAAAACCAGCATTATCAACTTCGTTTAATCGATAGCAATGCAAATGGATTTGTGGAATTGCGTCATTATTTGAAACATCATCTCAAAAAATTTGCAGAAAGCCACATCATTTCTTTACGGGATAGTTACAAAGATAATACGCATTTAGTCAGCAATCATCAAATCATCGACGCTTTCGTTGATGAAGCCTTGGATCTGTTGAGTTTTGAAACAGAGGTGAATAAAGTCCAGGGATCGACTCTAATATTTGAAGCCATTTTTGAGAATGAACATGCCAAAATAGAATTGTTGAAGCGTTTAAAGCACAAAGGAGAACCCGAAACTCTTTTTTTAACCAACACATCCTCTATTCCCATCTCTTATCTCGCAGAAAAATCGGGTTTGGAAGGAAAATTAATTGGCTTTCACTTCTATAACCCTCCTGCAGTCCAAAAGCTGGTCGAAATTATTATCCCATCTTCCGTATCGGTAGAGGATCGTACTCTTGCTCACACATTAATTGAAAGATTAAAAAAAATAGGGATCCCTTCGCATGATGTCGCAGGATTTATTGGAAATGGACATTTTATTCGAGAATTGCATTTTGCCAGTCAGTTGATTGAAGAATGGTCTCAAGAAATGCCTCAGGTTGAAGCCATCTATCTGTTGGATACCCTTACACAAGCCTACTTACTTAGACCCATGGGCATTTTTCAACTTGTCGATTATGTGGGAATTGATATTTGTCATCAAATTGCAACCATCATGGAAAAGCATTTGAAAGAGTCTTTGCATGTTCCTCTGCTTAAACAAATGATCGGATTAGGATTAAAAGGAGGGCAAGGCCCGGATGGTACACAAAAGAATGGTTTTTTCTCATACGATGGAATGCAAAGGAAAAGCATTTATGCAGGAAAAGAGAAAAAGTATGTCAATGTGCAGGAGATATCTGCAAAATGCGCAGCTAAAATGGGAGGACCATTTAGCGAGCAACTCACATGGAAGTCTTTGCAAAAAGATCCTAAAAGGCACAAAAAAATCGTCGATTATTTTTATAAATTATTTCTTTCTGAAACATGGGGAGCAGAGCAAGCGAAGCGCTTTTTAAAACACTCTCAAAAGATTGCCAATGGTTTGGTAGAGAGGGGGGTGGCAAATAAAATCGAAGATGTCACGCAAGTTTTAGAGCTTGGTTTTTTTCACTTGTATGGAGTTTCAGACATTTCGATTACTCAGAAACATTAAGGAAGCCTCATGAGTACTTTTAGAAAAAAAATATTCGCTGCTGCCGGATACAACACCGTGTATTTTGGTTCTGGACGAAAAGAATTTAATCCTGAAAAAGAGATGCGTCCATTCGATGAATATTTAAAAGAAACGGGCGATGGAACATGCTCACAAGTGCCAAATCCGGTCTTTGATGAAGGAGTGATCGGAAGCTTTATGTCGGGTAGATTTTTAAATCAGGCGAATCTTCCTGGGTTCCTTCCTTTCATGATTTCAAGTTTAAGAGGAAAGCCTTGTACTGGCGTTGAGGGGGCATGCGGCACAGGTGGGCGAGCAATTGCTGCTGCAACGCGAAGCGTCCTTTCCGATTTAGCTGAAACAGTCTTTGTGGCAGGTTTTGAAACTCAAAATACGATGAAAGCAGTTTATGGAGCAGATGTGCTAGCGGGGGCTGCTTTTTATCGCAAAGATCGTAAATCTGGTCATGCCTTTTTCTTCCCGGGCGTTTTTTCCGATCGAGCGGGGGCTTATTATCAAAAGTATGGATATGAGCAAGCGCGTAAGGGAATGGCGAAGTGGTATGAAATGTCCATTTTAAATGCGCGACATAATCCCAAAGCTCAGGAATATCAAAATAGTTCGCCTGATTTGTTGGCTTTAGGTATGACCCCACCTAATCCTTTACGCTTTGTTCCACACCTCAATTTTTATGACTGCTCAAAAGTTACTGACGGAGCTTCTTCCCTTGTAATTCTATCTGAAGAGGGATTACAACAGTGTGGAATAGCCAAAGAGGATGCTGTAGAAATTGTGGCGATTGGGGCTGCAGAAGAAGACATTACACAACCTCCTTGTGATTTAACTGTTTTGACGACCACACAAATGGCTGTCCAAAAAGCTTTGGAGCAGGCTGAAATTCGATTAGAGGAGATCGGAGTATTAGAAATTCACGATTGTTTTTCTATTACGGCTCTTCTCGCATTCGAAGCTTTAGGATTGGTTCCACAAGGAAAAGCGTCTGAGTTTATTTTGGATGGGCATACAGCCCCAGACGGTAAAATTCCTACAAACCTTTCTGGAGGGTTGAGTGGTTTTGGACATCCAACAGGTGCGACAGGGGTGAGACAATTAGTTGATCTACTCCATCAACTAACGCAAAAAGCGGCTTTTCAAATTCAGCCTAAATCCCCTTATGGCATGCTAATTAGCATGGGAGGAAATGATAAAACCGTGACATGCGTCATTGTCAAAAGCACACGTTAAAGCGAGGGAAAGATGGAGTTTGGTTACACAGCCGAGCAAATAGCCTTGAAAATGGAATGTCAAAAGTTTGCCAAAGAAGAAATTGCTGAAAATGTGCGTCTTCTAGAAGAGGATCTTTTTGTTAGGCAAAGGCTTTTTGAAAAAATGGGACAAAAAGGTTTTTTTACACTAGGGCTTATGCTCGCAGAAAAAAAGCGGGATCCTTTTCGGTTAGCCATTGCGTTAAAAGAGATCTCGAAGGTGGATGCAGGGATTGGTGTGACAATGGCTGTGACCAATATGGTTGCGGAAGCCATCGAGCGGTATGGATCCAAACAGCAACAAGCCAAGTATCTCTCGGCCATTAAGCAAGGCGAAAGCGTGCCAGCTTCTTTTGCTTTAACGGAAGAACAGGCAGGAAGCGATCCTAAAAATATCCAAACGCGAGCAGAAGTCGATCTGAACAATTCCGATTACTTTTGGATTAACGGAAGCAAACGTTTAATCACAAATGGAGATCTATCCGGAGTTCTCATTGTTTTTGCTAAAACAACAGAGGGAATCAGTGCTTTTTTAATAGAGCGAGGAACACCCGGGATGGAAGTTTCTAAAACAGAACAAAAGCTAGGCTTGTTAACCGCCAACTTAGTAGGTCTCTCTTTTGACAAATGTTGGGTCCACAGAAACCAGCTTTTAGGAAAATTGGGTGAAGGCTTGAAAATTGCCTTGGGGAGTTTGGACAGTGGGAGGATCGGCGTTGCGGCACAGGCCATTGGGATAGCAGAAGCATCCTATGAAGCAGCTCTTCATTATAGTCAGGTGCGGGAGCAATTTGGGAAAAAGATCTGTGAGAATCAGGCGATTGCTTTCGAGCTAGCCGACATGCATGTTAAACTCAGTGCGGCTAAATTGTTATTGAGCAAAGCCTGCTGGCAAAGGGTACAGGGCATTTCCTACACACTCGCTGCCTCTGAAGCTAAATTATACGCTTCGGAAATTGCCAATGAAATTGCTTCTGAGGCTATGCAAATTTTTGGAGGATATGGCTATATCAAAGATTATCCTTTAGAAAGATATTTTCGCGATGCACGTGCGACGACATTGTATGAGGGGACAAGTGAAATTCAACGGTTGGTAATTTCAAGGTCTATTTTAAAGGAAGCTTTAATCGATCAATAAGGGCTGGAGATCATGCTTTACTGAGGTCGGTGATTGCACTCTGCGCAACGCTTTTTCCAAAACCAATTGTCATGCCCACATACTAAACAAGCCCATTCTTTTGGGCTTTGAATAGAATTAATCTCTTCGGGGCAAAAATAAAACCCTTCTTCATCGTGATTCAGCTGATTAATCGGTAAGATCGATCCTTCAACCGAGATAAATAAACCATTTTTTTCAAAGATTACTTGATCAGGGTCAACGTAAATTTTATCCTCTGCACAAATGAAATGTGCCAGCATGTTAAACAAGATAAAGAGCAACCCAAACTTTTTCATAAAACCTCTGGCAATCTGATTATATATCTTAATATTTGCTTTTTAATTTAGTAAAAATGTCTTTTTTCCTTCAATCGAATTGCAACAAAATTTCCTGACGGAGTTTGCTTTTTAACCTTTTTTCCTTTTATAATCGGGATTTAATGTTTCAAAAAGGATGTTTTTCTATGCTCGATATCAAGCTTATTCGTCAAAATCCAGAAGCTATAAAAGCGAAAGTTAAAACAAAAGAGCCATCTTCTGAGAGTGTAATCGACGCCATTTTAGTTTTAGATCGTCAGTCACGTGAAATTAAAACAAAAGTTGAGCAGTTAAAATCCGAAAGAAACGTCTTGTCCGATCAAATTGGGGCTTTAAAACGACGTGGGGAAGATGCAAGTGCTCTTTTAGAAAAAGTTTCGAGTTTTGGCGATGAAATTCACAGCTTAGATCATGCGTTAGCCCCTTTGGAAGAAGAGCTCATCCAATTGCTTTCGACAATTCCAAATTTGCCGATGGATGATATTCCTGTTTCCGACTCTCCAAAAGACAATGTGATGATTAAGGAATTCAAACAAAGACCCGTCTTTGATTTTCCTTTTAAAAACCATGTAGAGCTAAACGAGCGGTTGGAATTATTTGATTTTAAACGTGGTGCCAAAATTTCCGGAACAGGCTGGCCTGTTTACAGAGGAATGGGAGCTCGTTTGGAATGGGCTTTATTGAACTACATGATCGAAATTCATATCAAGAATGGCTTTGAGCAATGGATTCCGCCTATTTTGGTTAGAAAAGAGATTTTATTTGGCTCTGGCCAACTTCCTAAATTTGAAAATCAGCAATTCAAAATTAATGATCCTGATTATCATTTATATTTGATTCCAACAGCTGAAGTCCCTTTAAACGGATTGCATTACGATGAAATTTTAGAAACGGATCACCTTCCCTTGAAGTATATTGCCTATACTCCATGTTTTAGACGAGAAGCAGGAGCGGCAGGTTCGCAAGAGAGAGGTCTTATCCGCATGCACCAATTCAATAAAGTGGAAATGTTTTGCTTTAGCAAGCCTGAAGAAAGCATGAAGCTTTTTGATCAAATGATGGCGAGTGCGGAGGAGATTTTGCAGGGATTAGATCTGCATTATCGCAATATGCTTTTAGTCACAGGGGATATGTCTTTTGCTTCTGCTCGCACGGTGGATATTGAGGTGTGGTTGCCAGGACAAGATCGTTATTATGAAGTGTCCTCTGTTTCAAATTGCACGGATTACCAATCCAGACGTTCGCAGATTCGTTTCAGAAAGAAAGGGGAAAAACCCGAATTGGTGCATACATTAAATGGATCAGGTCTTGCGACTTCCCGTTTAATGGTCGCTCTGTTAGAAAATAATCAACAGCCTGATGGATCTGTTTTAATTCCTCCTGTACTTCAAAAGTATTTGGGTGGTATTAACCGAATTACACCGACTGCTTAAGGATAATTCTCGAACAGCCTCACAAAGAAGGATAAAAAATGATCCCTGAAGAAATTCAAGATTTAGTTGTTTTTTTAAAGGAGTCACCGACTGCGTGGCATGCTGTTCGAGAACTACAAGAAAGATTATTAAAAGCAGATTTTATCTTCTTACCGCAAGCCGAGCGTTGGGATATTAAACCGGGAAAACGCTATTTTACCATAAAAAATGGTTCTTCTTTATGTGCATTTGTGGCGCCTTTGAATCCTCCTAATCTTGTTCGCTTAGCTGCTTCACATACCGATAGCCCAGCCTTAAAACTGAAACCCTATTCAGAATTTTACCGAGATTCAATGGTGTTATTTGGTGTCGAGGTTTATGGGGGACCACTTTTATCTTCTTGGCTCAATCGCGATTTGGGAATTGCTGGACGTGTGATTATTCAAGAACCCGATGGCTCGATTGTTGAAAAGCTTGTCTGTCTGGATGCATACCCCGTGGTGATTCCGCAATTAGCTATTCATTTGGATCCTCAGGTCAATGAGAATGGACTGATTTTAAATAAGCAAAATCATCTCTCCGCTTTAGCCGCGTTAGAGATGCCCTCGGATGCGAAAGGGTATTTGAATTGGCTTTTAAAGCATGAAATAGGACCTCATTCTATCTTGGGAGCAGATCTATTTCTATTCCCTTTAGAAGAACCCTCCTTTATCGGATATGCCAAAGAAATGTTAGCCGCATATCGGATCGATAGCCTAACAAGTGTTCATGCCATTTGGAGCGCCTTAGAGCAAACCCTTCAGCCGGAAAATACGCATCTTAAGATGATGGTTGTTTGGGATAATGAAGAGGTGGGCTCAAGTACGGCACAAGGTGCAGAATCCCCCTTTTTATCTCACACTTTAGAAAGGATTTTGCTAGGATATGGGCAAACGAGAGAAGATTATTTACGTCTGCTGGCGAATTCCATTTGCGTTTCGGTTGACTTAGCGCATGCGGTCCATCCTAACTATATGGAAAGGCATGATCCTTTGCATCAACCGATGCTTGGACAAGGGATTGTTTTGAAATCCAATGCAAAACAACGTTATGCTTCCGATGCGTGGACGAACGCATTAATCACGCATTTATGCCAGAAAGAAAAGATTCCATTGCAACATTTTGTTTCTCGCGGAGATATGTCTTGCGGATCTACCATTGGGCCTATTCATGCAGCTTCTACGGGCATGCCCACAGTTGATATTGGATGTCCACAGCTTTCCATGCATGCAGCAAGAGAGTTGATGGCAACGGCGGACCAACTATCCATGTGCCGTTTATTAGAAGCGTTTTTTAGATATTAAAGAAAAGGCCCTCTAAAACGAGAGCCTTTACATTCAAACATGTTCTTTACTAAGGCGATCTGCATAGGGTGTGGTTGTCAAAAGATCTTGAAAAACAGATTGAGGTTCTAGGAGTTTATCTGTACTCGGATCTGTATCCATATATTCTCCGATAGCTTCTAATACACGACTTCTTTCTGCGGGATCACTTAGGTTATCGAGTTGTGTTTGAATGGCTTTAATTAATTTTGCTCGGACATCTGTGTCTGGAAATACGATATCTCCCAGATTTCGATCCCCACGAATCATGGAAAGGAACTCTTGCGAAGTATTTTTTCCTGCTTCTATTTTGTAGTGGGTTGCTAAGGCCGACGAAAGCAAGACCGCTTTTAAGATACTGGCAAGCTCATCTTTCCGGGCATCTGTCAGTGTATCGGCACCATTAAGTTTATCGACAAGAGAGCCTCGTACAAATTGACTAAAGCTTGGACTCGCGACGAGCTTTAACATTTGTTCGGAATATTTTTGAGCAAAATCTAAATTCAGAGGTTTGCTGCCACCACCACCTGCATTATCCGATATCGTATTAAGTGTTGCGCGATACATGACGCCTGCAGCAAATAACCCTCCAATCAATCCTAATTCTGCGGCCATATTAGAGGGAACAAGAGGCGAAACATACTGCCATTGATCTTGGATTGGGTTATAAGAAATAGGATCTGTTGTCAGTTCAGGCGTCACTGGAGTTGCCAGAAGACTTGCTCCAAGAATGGCACTTGATGCAACAAAGGCTCCAGAAAGCGCCTGTTCAGAGTCTACACTTGGAGAGCTTGCCATATAGTTATCTAATCCATTAATGACGCCTACTTTTAAAGCTTGATCGCGGTTAAAAGCGGCCTCAGGAGCTTGCAATTGAGCAGGAGACATCTGGCTTAATACCCACATTTGATATTCTGGTGTAGCCATAACAGCCAATTGCGTTTGTTCTTCAGTCGAGCGTTGAATGGCGGCATGGTAATCCGCTGACTGCAGTTTTATCCATTCTTGATAAGCAGGGGAATTAATTTTATCATTGTATTCCTTTTCGAGTTTTTTTTGGTTTTCAATCCAGCTATCTAGCATATTTGTAATAATTTCATGATTTTTTTGTTCAATTTGCATTGCGACTTGAATCGCTAAATCACTTGGATTATTAGAAATCTTTAATGCACTGTTTGAACTATAAAATTCAGCAAAATTATTTAGATTAACAATAGGCGGAACCAAAACGGGATTGGCAGAGTCTATTAAAGTTTGTTCTTTTGTTCCCTGACTAGGTTGAATCGTATCGATTGCTTGAGTCGCGGGAGCAGATGTTGTCGAGGAAACTGGACCAACTTGTGTGGTGGATTGGGTTGGTACACCCTGATAAACTTGATTTGGATCTTGGTCATTAACATTAACGTTCAGCATATATCCATCCAATTCATTAAGTTGATAAATGACTCATTATCAAGGAAGATGTTTAGAAAAAAAGCATTTTTTATCGAGACAATTCACCTTCCATTAACTTTATTTTATCATAAAATAATTTAAATTTCATCAGGAAATAAATTTCTTAATTTGTTTAAATTAAGCCCTTTGAAAATTTTGATTGCAGTTAGATCACAATAGAAAATATACTCTTCATAAAACATGGCTTAAAGGATTATAAAATGAAGTTCTGCACATCCCATTATCAAACTATCCGCCGAAAGACACGCGAAGTACTAATTGGCAATATCGGTGTGGGAGGAAATCATCCAATTCGGATCCAATCGATGACAACCTCAAGTACACGTAATGTTGAGGCAACAGTGGACCAAATTATACGATTAGCAGATGCTGGATGCGAAATTGTAAGAATGACTGTGCAGGGAATGAAAGAGGCGGAAGCTTGTGAGCACATTAAAAATGATTTAGTCAAAAAGGGATATTTGATTCCTCTGGTAGCAGATATTCATTTTTATCCTCCCGCAGCCATGGGTGTGGCAGACTTTGTCGATAAAATCCGTATTAATCCCGGCAATTATGTCGATAAACGGGCTAATTTTAAAGTTATTGAATACGATGATGCCACCTATGCTGCTGAGATAGAAAAGATTGAGGAAAAATTTACCCCTCTAGTTGAAAAATGTAAACGCCTTAAAAAAGCGATTCGTATTGGCACGAATCACGGCTCCTTGTCAGATCGGATTATGAACCGTTACGGAGACACACCATTTGGAATGGTCGAATCCGCCCTGGAATTTACGCGGATTTGCCGAAAAAATGACTTTCATGACCTCATATTTTCCATGAAAGCCTCAAATCCATTGATAATGATTCAAGCATATAGATTACTCGTTGCAGAAATGGAAAAATTGGGCTGGGATTACCCTCTCCATTTGGGTGTGACTGAAGCAGGAGAGGGGGAAGATGGAAGAATTAAATCTGCTATGGGAATTGGCGCGCTTCTTCTCGATGGGATAGGGGATACGATTCGCGTTTCATTGACGGAAGATCCTTGGAATGAAGTGGATCCTTGTCAAAGATTAGTGCATTTAGCTCAAAATTGCCAAGGGCAGGGCGTCGCCCCTTTTCAAGAATCTCATCGCTCCATTACAGAAGTAAAAAAACGTGAGATCACTTTTCCTCCACATGTTGCTATGCATCGAAATGGAACAGTCATGGTCAGTGTGACCTCAGAAATGTTGAAAAAAACTGATTTTTATCAATCATTGGGATGTGAAAATCAGCTTGGAACGATCAAAATCAAAACATCTACCCCTGATATGATTGTGATCAATCACCCGGAAAGAGATGAAAAAGTTTTGCAAATGCTCAACCGAATGGTAAAAAGTGGAATTGGGCTGGCTTCTCCTTATCCATTAACGCAAGCACTTGTTATTCAGTCTTTACAAGAAGCGATGACTTCCTATCAGAAACAGCAGCAAACGGCTCGATTTGCAGTAGGATTGCCGGCTCGTCCACAGCCTTTAGCGATCGATATAGATACGGATTCTGAAGAAGAATGGAAATGGCTGCATGATTTAAAGCCTGAAGTGATTATTTTTTCCCCAAAAGAGCATCGGTTACATGCTTCTCGTCGGTTTTTTGAATGGATTCAGAATGCTAAAATTTCAACACCTGTGATGCTTCATTTTACTTATGTATCCAACAAAGAAGATTTAATTATTCAAGCTGCTGCAGAATTTGGAGCTTTATTATGTGACGGGCTAGGGGAAGGAATTTGGATTGAAGCACCGCATGAATTGGATTTTCTACGGCAGTTAAGTTTTAATATTTTGCAAGCTGCACGTATGCGCATTTCCAAAACGGACTTTATTTCTTGTCCAAGTTGTGGACGCACGCTATTTGATTTGCAGGATGTTTCAAGGAATATTCGTAATCGCACGGCGCACTTACCGGGGGTCAAAATTGCAATTATGGGTTGCATTGTTAATGGGCCAGGTGAAATGGCTGATGCAGACTTTGGTTATGTGGGTTCAAAGCCAGGGATGATCGATCTCTACTTGGGTAAGCAATGTGTCGAAAAAGACATCCCTTTTTCAGAGGCTGTTGATCGGCTTGTTGAATTAATCAAGCGACATGGCCGATGGGTTGAACCTGATGAAATCGAAGCCGTTATCTGCCAATCAGAATAAAAATTCCCGCAGCAAGGGCTAAAATTCCTGTGATAATTCCTGGGATAGCAAGCCCCGCTACAGAACTTAACCCTATTAAAATTAAATAAATGGCTAAAAGAATGAATCCAATGTTGTTAATGATATGCATAAAATCCTCCGTGGGTTTTAACAAATCAGTATTGGATTATTCTTTTATTGTCAATTTTTTAGTTTAAGGTTTCTTCTGTTGCTGAAACCGCTTCTTCTATTTCGCTTGTCGCCTCTTCAAAGGGCTTCAATAAAAGGTCTAATTCGTGAAAATAGAATTCCCTTTCTGTCGGAGAATTTATCCAAATTAATTCGAAAATGTTTTCTAACATATCTTTAGAAGTTGGAGAAAGCGTGGTTAATTTCTCGTCAGGAGATAAGAGAAATTTCTCGATTATGAGGACAACCTCATTTTTGCACGCATTTTGATATTCAATGAGCTGTTGAATTGAGGGCGAAACACTTAAAGATAGCTTTGGAGTAATTTTTTTGATTTCACTGTGAAGTTCTTCCAAATTAGCTGCGCTTCGAATTTTCTCAATTGCGCTGTCAAATTCTGCTTGAGACAACTGATTTTCTTTTGAACGTTCCTTTAGAATACTTTCTACTAGCGGCATCAAGCCTACAACTTGGACGTATTCGACTACTTCTTTTAAAGGTACGCTTCGATATTCTTCGCTGAGTTTGAAGAAGTTTTCTCCAAAAATATTTTTCTGTTCTTCCGAAATTTCATGGTGCTCCTTAAGCAACTCTTGAAATTGCGTGTGAAAATCGTTCACCGTTCCATTGTGTTCTTTTGCGATTAAATCTTCCATGCGGGTGTGAATAGGTGTAAGGGCACTTTTGCGATCGTTAAAAAGTTTATCGAGTTGTAAATAAAGAGGATTGGAATATAAATGAGAGGGCGTTTCTTCGGCAATTTCTTCCGCCGAGGATAAATCTTCATGCTCTTCTATTGTTTTATCCGAGCTTTCATTAACCACTTGTGAATAATCACCATTTTCCTTTGGACTGATTTCTTCACTCATGAGCATGTGGTTATTGATGATATTACCCTGAGAATTAATCTTTAAATATCCAATTAAGAAACGTGTTTTCGGAACAAAAATAGAAAGGGCTTTTTCAGCTTGAAGAGCTCCGTCAATGCCTTTTGTCGTATAAAGAACAAGATTCGGAAGTTTTTTAAGCATATCGACATCTTGCTGCAAAGTGCTGACTTGTTGATCATTTGATGGACTTTCCAGTAAGGCAATGGCCTTATCAATAATGGTTTCCCCTAGCAGATGATAACGAGGGGCATTATAGATGTAATTTTCTGCTCCAGGTCGTACAACAGAAAGGGCTTTAGGGGGCGTGAATTCACGAATTTTTTTGCTTAATTTTAAAGAAGCCAGAGGAATAAGTTTTCCTTCTTTGACCGCATTCGAAATCTCATTTGGATTTAGCTCGTCCAAAGAGTTGATATTGACGAGAAGGCGATTTAAATTTTTCAAATCTGTAGTTTTTCTCATCTCCATGGAGGCAGAATCCAAAATAATAGCAGCGCGTGGAAGTAACCACTGCCAGGTGCTTGGAGCGGGTTGTGCAATAATTAAAAAATGACTTAAATCGCCACTTGTATATATCCGTAAGAGATAAGGGCAATTATTAAATTTGCCTTGTGCATCCACATCAATCAGAGGACGAGAATTAGGAGGGAGAATAGAGGCTAAACTTGTTTTGAGGAATTCAGGTTGTGACCAATTGCTTTTTTGAGGCTTTAAATGGGACACTTGTGCATAAGTAAGAGCCATCCCCGCATCTGCTACGGCTTCTGCTGCCTTAATTTCATCGCGATCACTCTCGCTACTAATTTTCAAATAAGCAGTTCCAACTAATAGCGTAATAAATGCAACGATGATGGTTCCTAAACTTAACATAAATCCCCAGCTTCGCTGAGAAGGCGGATTTTTGCCTTCACTATTTCTGACAGGGCGTTCATGCAGGGCATATTGATGGTTTAGGCCACTCTCTTGTTCCTGCGGTGTGTGGAGATCGCTTGCAGAATCTTCGTCTTCAATGACAGAATTTCCAAGCGAGATTTCTTTGGACTGTTCAGGTTGATTTTTTTCAATAGGGGGTGAACCTCTAGCCTCAACTTCTTGTACAAGAGCTGCAACATCAATTTCTTTCGTTTCTGGCTTTGAGAAAGGGACTAAAGCCAAATTTTCTTCACGGATAGGAGTCGGCTCCATTTTTTGTGGAGAAACCTCAACATCAATTTGGGTTTTGCCTATAAATAAAACGGCCTTGTCCTTCAGTCCTTTTTTTCTAAAAGGGAAATCATTCAATGCAACAAAAGGATCGTTGGCATGATTGAAAATATAAAAGCGGCCATTTTGTTCATAAATTTCAACATGGCAAGGGTGCAAGGACTCTTCTGGAAGAGAAATATCAGTTTCTTCTCCTTCCAGCCCTATTTTAACAGAGGGCTTATCGAAGACAAATTCCTCTATGTGGTTATTTTTACAATGTACGGCAAGTTTGATCATCTTGAGTCCTTGCTTGTCTTGGAATCAAGACATTCCCTAGCGTTGTCTTTTTTTCCGTCGCTGATTTTCTAGCATATCTGCGTGCAGCCGTCAATAGAAGACTCACGGGATCCGCAAAAAATGTGAGAAAGGCTTGAATAAAAATGAACGAGAAGATTAAAAAGTGACATTTGTTGTGTTTTTTGTAACCAAAATATTTTTGAATTTAAAATGGAAAGGATTTTACTCTTTAAAAATTTAAAGTATTATGTTAAAGTTTTTCTTTTTCGTCTCGCATCAAAGCGACAGAAATAAAGGAAAAGTTGAGCGAAAGCTCGATAGATGTTGTAAAAAGGAGATGCGCGTGGCCTCTATATTAAATTTACTAAAACCTGCGCCTTATATTGAGCCGATTCAAGATTCTCAAGAAGTTGAAAAATCATACAATTATTGGAGAATTCGGATTCTGTACTCAATGTTTGTTGGGTATGCACTCTATTATTTCACTCGAAAAAGCTTCACCTTTGCCATGCCTGATTTGGCTCAAGAATTGCATTTTGATAAAACGCAATTAGGGATCCTGGGGAGCATTTTTTCTATCACCTATGGAATAAGCAAATTTGCAAGTGGGATATTATCTGACCGTTCCAATCCTAGATATTTTATGGCGCTTGGATTAATGATGACCGGTGTGGTCAATATCTTGTTCGGTTTTTCCTCTTCGATTTTTCTTTTCTCTATTTTTTGGGGATTAAATGGGTGGTTTCAAGGCTTTGGCTGGCCCCCATGTGCGCGCTTTTTAACGCATTGGTATTCTCATTCTGAAAGAGGATCTTGGTGGTCCACATGCAGTGTTTCCCATAATGTGGGTGCATTTTTAATTCCGTGGATTGTGGGGGCTTGCCTACATTTCTTGGGTTGGAGATATGCGATGTACGTTCCCGGTATCATCTGCATTCTAGGGGGAGTTTTTCTGATCAATCGTTTACGCGATACACCCCAATCTTTAGGGCTTCCTGCGATTGAGGATTTTAGAAAAGATTACTCTGGTTTTGGTGCTAATGAAGACAAGCAAAAACTTTCAACGAAAGAAATCTTGGTCGAGTATGTTTTGAAAAATTGGTACATGTGGATGCTTGGTTTCGCTTATTTTTTTGTATATGTTGTGCGAACCGGGGTAAACGACTGGACGGTCTTGTATCTTCTAGATGAAAAGGGATATAGCCGTATGGGTGCAAATGCCTGCATCTCTCTCTTTGAAGTGGGTGGCTTTGTGGGAAGCTTATGTGCAGGGTGGAGTTCCGATCGGATTTTCGGGGCTAGACGCGGTCCTGTAAATGTTTTGTTTGCAGGAGGTATGATGTTGTCTGTATTGGCATTTTGGCTTGTTCCTGAAGGATTTGTGATTTTAGATGCCCTTTCGATTTTCATGCTAGGCTTTACCATTTTTGGACCTCAAATGCTCATCGGTGTTGCAGCTGCGGAATTGTCACATAAAGAGGCGGCTGCCACATCCACAGGATTTGTGGGATTTTGCGCTTATATGGGAGCGGCTTGTGCAGGATATCCAATGGGAAAAATTACAGATGAAATGGGTTGGGAAGGTTATTTCATTTCCATGATGATCTGTTGTGGGATCTCGATGCTTGCTCTTGTTCCTCTCTGGAATGCGACGAAGAATCCTCGCCTTGCTAGAGCAGAAACAAAGTTGGCCTAAACTTAAAAAAGCAAGCCCTACCACGGCTTGCTTTTTGATTAATGCTTCCTTTTTGTATTCCGCTTCTTTCTTGCTTGATCAAGAGCTTGCCCAGCCTTCTTTGCAAAGTCTTTAACAGCAATATCTGGAAAATCAATTGCCAGGACTGTGGTTAGCGCCCCACTTAAGTCTCTTAGTGCGTTTCTCCTTGCTTGATTTGAATCTTTCCTAAAAGCATATTGATAATCAGAGCAGAGCTTTTCGGCACATTTCGCAAAATAAGCTTCTATAGCGCATTCTTGTACAAAAGCACGTTTGCCCACAAGGTTGATGCCCTTCGAATCTTGCAGCTTTTGAATAATTGCATCGACTAATGAACCCCGTTTGTTATCTTCATTTGCAGAGGCGATGTCTTCCAAAAGATGGGGATTAAGAAATGATTCGACTTCTTCTTTCTCCATTTTTCGGAGTTGCTTATCTGAAACATCTGTTCTTCCGCTAGAAACTGGAGCGCCCGTTTTTTTAGATGATTGTGTCTTTTCTGATTTATTCGATACCTTTTTTAGAAAAGTGATTAAATCTTTTTATGAAATTGCCGATTCTTTTTTTTTAAGATGCAAATCTTTGTTCAAACGATTTTGAAGCTTTAAAGGGCTTTCTTTCAATTTGAGCAGATGTCTTTCCCGCTTCTTTTTTTAGTAAGGCGATAGCTTCTTTATTCACAGAAACAGAAGTTCGTAATTTCTTATTTGCTTCCGTCGAACTTTCGCTGGCTTTTTCCCCCAGCTTTGAATAGCTTTTACCACTACGGATCACCTTCTCTTGGGGTGAGCTTACAGAGGGTGGTGAAGGAGGAACTTCATGTTATCCACTTTGTCGCAATGGTTGCATAGGGGAGCCCATAATTATTATTAAGTGTTGGTTTTTATTATATTATGCAATTAATTATTTATGTTGGTCAAATTGTGGAATTGACCTGCTTATTTTTATTAAAAATATAATCCTTATACAAGGATAATTGTAGTCGATGATTGTTTATTATAGAAATATTTATTGACGGAATCGGGAGATAAAACCTAACATTCAAAATCGCTTTTTGGTATTCTTTTTTCGTCATCAAATGAAGTTTAAAGGTTTTTTATGTGGGTCCCATTACACGTTCATTCACAATACTCGATTTTGGATGCATCGGCTTCTATCAATCTAATTGCTGAAAAAGCGGCTGAATTTAAAATGCCGGCAGTTGCCCTAACAGATCACGGGAATATGTATGGTGCTGTTGAATTTTTTAAAGCATGTCAGGGTGCGCAAGTTAAGCCTATTCTAGGGTGTGAGGTGTACGTTGCTCCAGAATCACGGCTCGATCGTAAGAAAATAGGAAACCGTTCTGATTTTCATTTGACTCTTCTTGCAAAAAACATGGAGGGGTATAAAAACCTTTGCAAACTTTCTTCTATTGGATTTTTGGAGGGTTTTTATTACCACCCGCGAATCGACCATGAAGTTTTAGAGAAATATAAAGAGGGGCTAATCTGTCTGTCAGGATGTTTAAGTAGTCGGCTATCAAGTGAAATTCTGCAGGGAACTCCTGAGAGCATCCGAAAGCATCTAGCTTGGTACAAGGATTTATTTGGCGAAGACTATTATTTAGAAGTTCAAAGACATACGATGTCTGAAGAAAATATTCAAAGAGATGGCCTTTATCAAGAGACATGGTTGCTTCAAAACTATCAAGAATACATTGAGAAACAGACCAAGGTGACGCAAGCTCTAGTTGAACTTTCTCAAGAGTTTGGTATTCCGTTAGTTGCGACAAACGACAGCCACTATATCGAACGCGAAGATTGGCGAGAGCATGAGATTTTATTGAATGTGCAATCGGGCGAACCTTGTGAAATCTTAGAAAAAGATGCGATGGGGAATCCTAAATTTCGGCAGCTGAACCCCAAGCGACGTGTTTATTCTTCTCATGAATGTTATTTTAAATCACCCACGCAAATGCAAGAAGTTTTTAAAGATCTTCCTCAGGCGCTTGCATCAACATTAGAAATCGCAGAAAAATGTCACGTTCAACTCGATTTTAAAACAAAACACTATCCTGTGTATGTCCCGCCCTTTTTGGAAGGACAAAGCTATACCAAGGAAGAGCGAGCGCAAGCTGTTGAAAAGTATCTTTGGGACCTATGCGAAGAAGGGATTAAGAAACGTTATGATGCGGATAAGCTTGCAAAGATCCAAGAGCTTTTCCCTGATAAAGATCCCACGCAAATTGTACGAGAGCGATTGGAATATGAAATGGGAATCATCGTTCCAAAAGAAATGAGCGATTACTTGCTGATCGTATGGGATTTTATCAATTGGGCAAAAAGAAATCAGATCCCTGTGGGACCAGGACGTGGTTCTGGAGCGGGATCAATCGTTTTATACCTAATCGGTGTGACCGATATTGAACCTTTGCGCTTTCATCTCTTCTTCGAACGTTTTATTAATCCTGAGCGTCTTTCTTATCCCGATATCGACGTAGATATTTGCATGGATCGGCGCGGAGATGTGATCCAATATACCTTGGAAAAATATGGAAAGGATAATGTTGCCCAGATCATTACGTTCGGTACAATGAAAGCGCGTATGGCCATTAAGGATGTCGGCCGTGTGCTAAGTGTGCCCCTCTCTAAGGTCAACGAGATTGCTAAACTTGTTCCAGAGGATTTAAACATTACTCTTGAAAAAGCGCTGGAAAAAGATCCTGATTTGCGTGCGATGTATGAAACAGATGAAGACGCTAAGCGCATTATTGACATTGGGAAAAAATTAGAAGGGTCTATCCGCAGTACAGGGATTCACGCAGCAGGGATCATTATTAGTGGGGCACCCTTATCTTCGATCATTCCCATTTGCAATGCGAAAGATTCAGACATGCCGGCAACCCAGTATTCTATGAAGCCTGTGGAAATGGTGGGCATGCTGAAAGTGGACTTTTTGGGGCTCAAAACTTTGACAGCGATTCAGCAATGTGTCGCATCAGTGAATGTTAGTACAGGGAAGCTAATCGACTGGGTGAACCTGCCGCTTGATGATGTGCGGACATTTGATTTGCTTAACCAAGGAAAAACGTTAGGTGTGTTCCAGCTTGAATCTGCCGGCATGCAAGATTTGGCTAGGCAGCTGCACTTAGACAAATTTGAAGAGATTATTGCGGTTGGTGCGCTTTATCGTCCGGGGCCAATGGATATGATTCCTTCCTTTATCAATCGTAAGCACGGACGCGAGCCTATTGAAAATGACCACCCTTGGATGAAAGACATCTTGGCTGAAACCTATGGAATTATGGTCTATCAAGAGCAGGTCATGCAAATTGCCAGTAAGCTTGCGCGCTATTCACTTGGTGAGGGTGATGTGCTTCGGCGAGCTATGGGGAAAAAAGACATGGCGCAAATGGCTCAACAGCGAGAAAAATTCCGTTTAGGAGCTCTTGAAAATGAGATTGAAGAAACTACTTCCATGCTCGTATTTGATAAAATGGAAAAATTTGCGGCCTATGGATTTAACAAGTCCCACGCGGCAGCTTACGGTTATCTTTCCTATGTGACAGCCTATTTAAAGGCGAATCATCCGAGAGAATGGATGGCTTCTTTAATGACGTGTGATAGTGATGACTTAAGCAAAGTGGCGAAGTTTATTCGAGAAGCCCAAACCATGGGAATTGCAATTCTTCCTCCAGATATTAACGAAGCAGGATCCACTTTTATTGCAACACCACAAGGGATCCGCTTTGCCATGAAGGGGATTAAAGGGGTCGGAGAAGGGGTCGTAGAGGCAATTGTGCAAGAACGTAACCGTAGCGGTCCTTTTACTCACTTCTATCAATTTTTTAAACGGATCGATTTAAAAAAAGTGGGAAAAAAGAGTATTGAAAACCTGGTGGATGCAGGGAGTTTCGATTTTACAGGATGGTCTCGAGATGCTTTACGTCAAAGTATTGATCCAATGTATGAAACAGCCTTGAAAGAGAAGCGGGAAGAGCAGTCAGGGGTTTTAACATTTTTTGACTTAATGGGAGCTACCTCAGAGGCTAAGTTTAGCTTTGCTCCAAACGTGCTGAATCCGACTTCAAAGCAGAACATCCTGTTGAAAGAGAAAGAATTGTTAGGTTTTTTTCTGACTGGGCATCCTTTAGACAGCTTTCAAGAATATATGCAGCGTTTATCCTGCGTGAATTTTTCCGCGATCGATATGCTAGGAAATGATGCTGTTTTTAGATCCGCTGTGATTATCGAATCTGTGCAGCTCCGTTTATCGGCTAAAACGCAAAAGAAGTTTGCGATTCTGCGGATAAGCGATGGCATTGAAAGTTATGAACTGCCCATTTGGCCGGATCTATACGAGCAAAAAGGGGAGCTTCTTAAAGAAAATCAGCCTTTATATGTCGTCTTGCAAATGGACAAAAAAGAAGAGGCGGTGCGGCTTTCTTGTCGTTGGCTAGATGATCTATCTAAAGTGGATGAAGCCATGATTGAAGCTTGTGATAAAGCCTACGATCGCGCAAAATTTCAGGCAACTAGAACATACCCTCAAAAAAGTACGCAAACTGCTGGTCAAGATAAAGGAGGCAGCATGACAAAAAATGTAGCGCCATCCAAACAGCCGGAGCCTGTTAAACCTCCAAAAGAAAGAAAATGTGTCGTCATCCTCGATATGGAAAAGGTGAGACATAGCCAAGTTCTGAAAATGAAAAAAATCTTTTCCGAACATCGGGGTGATATGCCTGTTGAACTCAATTTTATGATTGGAACACGTGAATTAGCCACATTGCATATCGATGTGTCTTCCGGAATTTTGTTTAATTTAAAATTAAAAGAAGAGCTTTTGCAGTTAGCTGCGATTAAAGATGTTCAAGGAGATTGACAGGAAGTTTTGACTAATTTAGACTTTAGTATTTATTTAATTGGGAAGTCATTAAGATGAAAATATTTAGATGTTTATTATGTGTATTGCTTTCAATAGCGGGAATTTCTAGCTTAGAAGCAGCCTATGTTTTTAAAGACGGACGTTTTGTTGATGCAAAAGAACTTGCGACACAGCCTATGCACGTGCATTACAACTTGGGTGTTGAAGCTTACAATGAAGAAAATTGGCATGAAGCTGTTAAACAATTTACAGTGGTTGTTTCAAACTTTTCTTCTTCTTCATGGGCACAAGAGGCTCTTTTCTTTTTAGGAATTGCAAATTTTCATCTTGATGAATTTGATTTTTCTAACCAATATTTTACTGAATACTTATCTGCTAAAGGATGCCCTGAGCACTTTGAAGAAGCCATTGAGTATAAGTTTGCGATTGCTGAGAAATTCCGTGAAGGAGCTCGAAGGCATCTTTTGGGAACCAAACGACTTCCTAAATGGGCATCTGGTGAATCTCTTGCTTTGCAAATTTACGATGAAGTGACAGCGGCAATGCCTTCCCAAGATATCGCGGCTAAAGCTCTTTACTGTAAAGGCTTATACTTATGGGAGCTCAAAGATTTTCGTGAAAGCGTGGATAGTTTTTACCTTTTAATTCGTCGTTTTCCCAAGCACGAACTTGCTCCAGAAAGTTATGTTGCTATTTCGAGAGTTTACCTGGAACAAAGCGCAGTAGAACTTCAAAATCCTGATATTTTGGCATTTGCCGATGTAAATAAGCGTAAATTTGAAAGGGATTTTCCTGGGGAAGAGCGCTTGCTTGAAGTGGAAGCTAATGTGCTAAAAATTAAAGAAATCTACGCACACGGCTTATTTGAAACAGGGTCTTTCTACGAAAGAAAAGGGCATCCAAAAGCGGCGATTATCTATTACCAAAATACAATTGCAAAGTTTCCTGGCACAGAAATTGCTGAAAGATGCCGTAAACGACTTTTTGTTTTGGGAGCTTGTCCAGAGCTCACAGCAGCTTCGGGTAAGCAAGATGACACAAAAGAGTCTTAAACTATTTTGCTGGGTCTTCCTGCTCATCTTGATGACAGGCTGTGGTTATCGCATAGCAGCGGGGCCCTGCAGTTCAATGAAAACAATTTCTGTCCCTTATGTACAAGGGGATAAGGATGGGGCTTTAACATCTGCGATTGTACGTGAACTATGCAATAGTGATTGCTACCAATACGTCACAAATCAAGGCGATTTATCTCTCATAGTTAAAATTGTAGATTTACGTGATGAAAATATAGGATTCCGTTATTATCGAAAACAACGAGGAAAGCTCACAAATTCGGTGATTCCGACGGAGACTCGTTTATGGGCAAAAGTGGAGATTGCTTTACTGGATAATGACACAGGAAATTATATTTTAGGCCCTGCTCTAATTGAAACGAATGCAGACTTCGATCATGACTACTACTTAAATCTTCACGGCATTAATATTTTTTCCCTCGGCCAGTTGAGTGATGTTGACTCAGCTCGAGATGCTGTATGGGAACCTTTAAACAAAGCCATAAGTCAAAAGATTGTAGATTATGTCAGCAATAGCTGGTAGCAGAGACAATAATATTGCTAAAACTTTTCCCGCTGAATTGGATCAGCTCTATAACATGCTGCGTTTTGTTAAAGAAAACGCATTCGCATTTGGAGTGAATTCGGATGATGCAATTAAAGTTGAATTGGCCATGGAAGAGGCTTTAGTCAATATCATTACCTATGGTTACCCTGAAGATCAAAAAGGGACCATTGAAATTTTATGTGCACCTGTCAAAAAAACGGGCATGCAAATTCTCATCAAAGATCACGGAATTCCCTATAATCCTTTAGCAAATGCAAATAAGTTATTGACCAACACTCCCAGCGGGGGGCAAATCTTGGGCGGATACGGCATTTATTTCATTTTGAAAATCATGGATGAAGTCAATTATCATAGAGAAAGGGATTGCAACTGTCTAACTCTTATTAAATATACGACCTAGGTTGCTTCTGAAGAAGGAGGCGTATCTGTCTCTTGTATCGCTTTAATAAAATCTTCATTTTCTTGGATTTCATGTAAAAATTTTTCAAGAATTCTAAGAACAAGACGGGAAGTATTATAGACTCCCGATGCTAGAAATCCGAGTTCAAGCGTCAGAGATTCCGGATAATTAAGCGCAATCAAAGTCAGTGTTTTGGTCGTGTTTTCAAACTTTTCAGGGATGATCCAAACAACAAAATGCTCATTGATAAGAGTGATTTTATCTTGAGATTCTACAACGTGAAAATAGCGAGTTAAAGCTGCTGGATTTTTTTCCTCGAAAAAGGAATCCAAAAGATCAAACTCAGTCAGTAGAAAAAGATCGACTGGAATAATTCCATCGGGAATCCAATGATTTAGATTCTCCGTGTATTTTTTAAAGTATTCATCTAACAGAGCTAGCTTATTCATATCTATCTCCATAATGCCTTTACCTAAATCAAATAAAGCAACTTCGGTGCCAATTGGTAAAATAGACTTTCGAAACTCAAAATAAGCTCGAAATGAGCCATTTTATTACACGAATAGAAAAAATTATTGGGTAAAGCGTGTTTTTAGATGATACATTTTGAGTTGGAATTCTTTTGCTTTTCAAGTAAAGTAGGCAAAACCAGAACCCAAAATGCTTTATAAGGATGCTTAAACTTACTTATTATTTGATTATCTCTTTATTATTTTTCTCAAATTCCCTTTTTTCAAATACGCTTGATGTTTTTGTGGAAGCGGAAGCTGCAATCTTAATGAATGCAGAAACGGGAAAAATTCTTTATGAAAAAAATATTCACACCTCTTATTTCCCTGCAAGTATTACAAAAATTGCAACAGCCGCTTTTGTTCTTAAATTTTTTTCAGACAAATTAGACGTTATTGTCACTGCGGAGCAAGATTCCATTGGATGGGTGACTGAAGAAGCGAAAAGGAAATCGAACTATACCTTGCCAGCTTATTGGTTAGTTCCCGGGGGAACCCATATGGGAATCATGAAAGGCGAGCAACTTTCTTTAGAGGATCTGCTTCACGGTCTCATGTTGGTTTCTGCTAACGATTCCGCGAATGTTATCGCGCAATACGTGGGAGGGACGGTTCCTGATTTTGTGGATCAGCTCAATGCCTATGCGAAACAAGCAGGATGTCAGCACACGACTTTTCATAATCCGCATGGCTTGCACCACCCCGAACATAAAACAACGGCATATGATATGGCGCTTTTAGCAAAAGAAGCGCTCAGCATTCCTGCATTTTGTAAAATGTTCGGAACGGTTAAATACACAAGGCCTAAAACAAATAAGCAAGAATCTTCTGTCTTAGTTCAAAATCATCCTTTGCTTAAGCAGGGTAAATTTTATTATGCTAAAGCTCTTGGTGCTAAAACAGGTTACACCAATCTCGCCGCGCATAATTTAGTTGTGGCTGCTAGAGATAAAGGTCGAACTTTAATTGCGGTCCTACTAAAAACAAAAGAGAGGGACCAGCTTTTTAAAGATGCCATTAAATTATTTGAGGCAGCTTTTCAACAACCAAAAGTGGAACGGTTGCTTTTAAGGCAAGGCATTCAAAAATTTACACAAAAACCTAATTGGGCTTCTCAACCCTTAAAAGCCTATTTGGATGAGGATGTCAAGATCTCCTACTTTTCCGCCGAAGAACCTCAAGTCCAGTGTGCGGTTGAATGGTTGAATTTGGAACCTCCCATTCAAAAAGGACAAACGATTGGGCAAGTTTGCTTGACAGATCGGGAAGGAGCCTTTAAAAAATATGTGCCCGTAAAAGCCTATGAGGAGCTCTCGGCGAGCTGGTCGTTCTGGATAAAACAATCATTTGGTGAATTATTATTTTGGCACAAAGCCACAAAAATTTTTGCCATTGTGTGCATATTGCTATTTTTTGGAGGACTCGTATTTCAATTTAGAAGACGTTAGGAGAAGATCGTATGGAATATAGGCAATTAGGATATTCAGGTTTTAAGGTGCCCGTTTTGAGTTTTGGAACCGCTACTTTTGGCGGAGGAACCGAATTCTTTAAAGCATGGGGAGAGACTGATGTAAAGGAAGCCTCTCGTTTAGTTGATGTTTGCTTAGAAAGCGGAGTCAATATGTTTGATAGCGCGGACATTTATTCAAATGGCCTATCTGAAGAGGTTCTTGGGCAGGCCATTAAAGGGCGGCGAGATAAAATTCTGATTTCAACCAAAGCGACATTTCGGTTTGGTTCGGATCCAAACGATGTGGGATCCTCCCGCTATCATTTAATCAATGCGTGTGAAAACAGTCTGAAACGTCTCGGAACTGATTACATCGATCTTTATCAAATGCATGGATTTGATGCCATGACACCTGTCGAAGAAACCTTAAGTGCATTAGATAATCTCATTAAAAGTGGAAAGATTCGCTACATTGGATGCTCCAATTTTTCAGGATGGCATCTTATGAAGTCATTGGCCGTTTCAGAAAAATATGGATGGGCGCGTTATGTAGCTTATCAAGGGTATTATTCTCTAATCGGACGAGACTATGAATGGGAATTGATGCCTTTAAACTTAGATCAGAAGGTTGGCTTAACGGTCTGGAGTCCTTTAGGTTGGGGGCGATTGACAGGTAAAGTTCGTCGGGGGCAGCCCTTGCCTGCTCATAGCCGGTTGCCAGCCACTGGCGATATGGGGCCTCCAGTTGAAAATGAGTACCTCTATCATGTGGTGGACGTTCTCGATGAGATCGCGAAGGAGACGGGTAAAACAATTCCTCAGGTGGCTTTAAATTGGCTTTTACAGAGACCAACAGTAGTCAACATTATTATTGGTGCTCGCAATGAACAGCAGTTAAAAGATAATCTTGGTGCTGTGGGCTGGAATTTAACTCCTGAGCAGGTAAAAAAATTAGATGTGGCAAGTGCGCGGACTCCGATCTATCCTTATTGGCATCAAAAAGGTTTTGAGGAAAGAAATCCATCACCTGTTTAATTAATTTATAAAAATTGGAGATTGTAAATTAATTGACTGAAAAGCATAGTTAAAATAAAATCGTTTCTTAAATTATTTTATTTTTAACTATGCATATTGATTCATTATTTGCTACATTGCCCCATTTGGAATCACAAAATGAAACTAGTTCTAATTGTGATAAACCACGTGCTAATCTAAAAAAGAAAATTATCGCTTTTTCGAAAATTCCTTTTTTAAAAATTGCCGCTTTTTTTCAGCAAGTACACAATACTCAGATTCCTCTTAAGCTTCAGTATTTGGAATATATTGTGACCATGGCAAGTGGAGTTTTTTCCTCTTTTACCAAATTAAGTGGAATGACTAATGGATTATTAAATTTAGTAAAAAATGTGAGTCAAGCCGTTCTGGGTTTTTTGTTAAAATCCAAATTTGTTTACCAAGTTCTTAATGCGATCAAGTTGCTACCTATTATTGCCATTCCTTTTGCAATTTATGATATCCTTGTGAATTTCATCCAAAGTATCAAAAGACCGATTAGTGAAAAAATAGATGCTCTTCTTCAAATCGTTGCCGATGTCGGTATTATTGGGGAGTGCATAGCTACATTTGCGCATGGCTTAGAAAGAGTTGGGGCGGTTTCGTTGCACGCTATTCGATGGACAACACCCCTATTTGCGGTGAGTTTGGCCCTTTCGGTGGCAACAGCCATTGCTTATGCAAAAGGCCTTGTGGAGAGTGCTTGGACTCTACGCCAGCTTTCCAAAAAAGTTCAGTCGACCTCAGACAAAAAGCAAATCGAAGATTTTCGACCGCTCTTTGAGTATTTGGAAAATAAAAATAATCGGTTTTTAAGAAAACAGTTTAGGATAGATCCTGCGCAACTCAGGGACAAGTTAGCGACGGCCTGGAAAAATGCGCAAGAAGTACTCAAAAAATCGGAATCTACAGAACTTGAAAAACAAAAATCCGTACAGAAGCTATCAAAAATAGTGAAATCGATGAAACAGCAAACGATTTCACAGATTGCAATTCGTTCGTTGTTAATCAGCTCTTGTCTTTTTGGTATTGTAGGCGGGTTTGTTTTGCTTTTTACTCCTGCAGCTCCTGTGGCCTATGGATTGATGGTGGGAGGTGTTACTCTCTCTCTAGTAAGCGTTGGGATTGGAATTTATTGCAATAAACGCTTTAGAAAAAATTTAAAAATTCAGCAAAAAAGTGCAGTGAAAGAATTTGTAGAGAGACGTGTGACATGTATAAAAGGCACATGGAAAATTTGTACAACAAAGCTTTTCAACAAACGGCATCCTGCAGCTGCAGCAGCGGCCGCTTAACCTTCTGTTTTCTTTAAAATAGCAAATAACTTCAAGTAATCATCAAGGCTCAAATCTTCTGCTCTTACGAGAGGATTTATTCCAATTCCCTCTAATGCTTGCATGACCTTTTCTGGTTCATAGATAGATTTTAAAGCACTTTTAATCATTTTTCTTCTTTGCTCAAACGCTTTTCTTGTTAGAGTAAAAAAACCTTGCTGATCAACTTGTGGTGGGGATTTCAGGTGAAGTGTCATCACTGCAGAATCGACTTTTGGAGCTGGATAAAAACACTGTTTGCCCACCTTGAAATTGTAGACAGGATTTGAAAAAAAGTTGAGAAATAACGTAAAAGCACTAAATTCGCGCGATCCAGGCATTGCAGTAAAGCGGCGGGCGACCTCTTCTTGTACCATGACAGTGATTGTTGAAAAATATGCATGTAAGGGGGCAAGTTCTGCTAAAATAGACGATGTTAAATGATACGGAAGATTTGCGATCACTTTAGCTTTTTTGCCAGCCTTCAATTCTTGTTTGAAGACACTCTCAATCGGAAACTTCAAGATATCTTCACAATGCACTTGCAGGGTCTGAGCGGGTGTTTGCAAACGAATCAGTGCTTCCGCTAACTGATTGTCTTTTTCCACAGCAATGACTTGAGCTCCTGTTTCAAGCAAGCATTCGGTAAGTGAGCCAGGGCCTGGGCCAATTTCAAGGATCACATCATCCGACGAGGCTGCGGCTGTCGCTGCGATTTTCCTGATAATGTTTCCATCGATTAAAAAATTTTGCGACAAGCCTTTCTTCGGTCGAATCCCCAAAGAATTCAAAAAAGCAAATAATTCATTTGGTTTATACAGCGGCATAAATCACAACTAGTTTAAAGAAAAGGGTTCAAAATCTGCAGGGAGTGTTTCACGTGCATTGATTTTATCGACGCCAAAATGGGCTCTTAGCCTTTCTAAATACGAAGCTGTTTCCTTGCTAATCGCTTCATCAGTCAAATAACTTTTAATCTCGTCTTTAACTTCATCAAACGGAGGTGCTCCTCCTGGATTCATCGAGTCCAAATAAAATAAACGATAGACAGTTGATTTCGTCGCGCGACTTTTTTGGGCTATAGGTTTGCTGTAATTACCGGGAGAAAGTGTCGCTAGAATTTGTTTATTCTCATCCGAGACTTCGTTTTCCATGTGGGAGAACTTGGTCGAAACGTTTACTTGAGCGATGTTATCGCCTAGCCATTTCTTCAGATTATCCTGCAGCGTTTCAATTTTGACTGGAGTTTTTTGGAGCTGTTGATAAATCTGATTGGCAATCTTTGCGCCTTTCTCGTCCTGCTCATCCCGAACAGAAATCATGTAATATGTCCATTCCTTGGGGCGAACGTTTTCTTTGGCATATTGCTCATAAGCCGTTTGAATGGCTTGCGGGGTGGCCTGCGCTTGTGCTTTGGTATTTACGCGATAGTAAAGCATACGGCGAATAATAATATCACCCTTGATTGAATTCCAAGCTTCATCGTAAGTAAGGCCGGCTCTATCGAGATTGTGAATAATGTCTGGACCAAATATTTCTTCCATCTCCTGTCGAACGTCGCCATTTGTCAAAGGAAGTTTCATCTCTTCCGCATCAGCCATGACCAGTTCTTTATCTATCAGATCCTGTAGAACATCGCTCCAGTTTGTTTGATAAAATTGAAGCCTTGCAGGGACTGAAGAGGCGTATTCAGGGAAATTGCGGTAAAAAACAATATCCATTTTTTTCATCACGTCCATGACTGTAATGATCTTTCCATTGGTAGTGGCAAGAACACGGTTATTCACATGAATTTTTTCTGGTTGACTTCTGAAAAGAGAAGGCTCTGCTGCTAGAGGAATGGTTGAAGAAAGTGCAGCAAAAGCAACAAGAAAATGGAGAACTTTTTTTGGAATCATCATATTAAGACAGCCATAATGTTAAGAACGATTAATTTTGAGAAATCATTATAAGCGAATAAAGCTTTATTGAGAAGTAGCGTCTTAAAGAAGGGAGAATTTTGTCCATTTAAAGAAAGAAATAGACGTAGGGTGTCTTATGGAATTTATTTTAATTTGTTTGAGTAAAAATAAATGATTATTTTAACTTGGCGGCATTCTTTTTCAAATTCGCGGTGACTGCAAAAAGGAATACTCAACCAAAAACTAGGGACTATTACAAAAAATAATAACGTGTTGATCGGAATATTGCTTGGATTTGGATCACAAAATTCTTTGCTAGGAAGCCGTTGCGATTTCATTGATAGTCTTTATTGGACCTCTGCAAAATGTCCCCAAAAAGCTTCGGTTTTTTTTGAATCATCAGATTTATTTTACTCATTTCAGGAAGACAATGATCTGTTTTCAAGCGTAGAGCAGTCAGCTGAACCCAGCCTAGGTTATAGAACATATGAAGACGAAGAAAAAGATCTTTCTCAAATATTAGGTGGAAGTTCAGATTCACTAGAAAATTATGCCCCACGCTTCATTTGTGGCATGGATCCTTCACTTGAAGAAAGTAAAAGCTTAATAAAAAGTTATGAGAATACACAAATAAATGTGCATAAGCTTTTGCAGTCTGAAAAATTTTTAGAAAAAGTTCTTGCTAGATATGGTTTTAAAGCCAATTGAATAAAAGATGAGAGTTTGGATATTTCTTTTTATGACTTTAACGAAGAAGAGAAGCTCTGTATGGCTCAATTGGTTGCTTCATGCTTATGGGAGCATCTTGAACAACCAATTCGTGAAAATTTAGATGCTTTTTTGGAAGGAATCAAAGAAGCAGAAGAGGCTTTGGTGGCACTATCCTCATATAAACAGTTTAAAAGGCGCATTGAAGACGCCTTATTTTGTGTAGAACAAAAATGGAAAGCGAAACAAGCTCTAAAAAAGAGGCTGATGCATTTTTTGAGACTCTTGCTAAACGACAGGAGTGCAAATCGATTGTTCCTCAAAAGCTTTACTACCAAACTTTAGAAGAAGGACAAGGAGAGAAGATCATTACTCCAAAAAGCTTGGATGTGCTCATGCATTATTTCATATCAAAACCGAATGGGGACGTTGTGGCTAATACCTATGCCTTGCTCCAACCATCCAAGTTGAATTTATCAGAAATGATTCCTGGTTTTGGACATGGCGTTTTGGGAATGAAAGTTGGAGAAAAGCGAAAACTTTTTATTCATCCAAATGTAGGTTATGGTATGCGTGCAAATTTTGATGGTGGAGTTTATTTTGTTGCAGAGGTGGAATTACTGGACGTAGAAAATTCCACAGAATCGCTCCCTCCGCTTATAGAAGAAGAATGTCCTAAAGACATAGCAGAAATGACGGAAGAGGACTATCGAAGGGTCCAAAAGTTGCATTACCACGATATAGGATATGTAAACTGAGCTTTTTTTAGACATTATGATGAACTGTATACTTTCAAAAATGTTGAAAAGCATTTAAGAAGTTTTTTAGAAGGGAAAAGGCCTTTTGAGATGAACAATCCTAAAATGAAAGAGCTGTTGCATAGGCTATCGTGGAATATCTATCAGAAACAACATCAACGAGAATGTGAAGCAGCAACTTAGTATTTTCTAAAATTTGATACGGATCGAGATCCCTGTTTACTCACTTTAAATAAAGAGCGTCTTTATTATCGAAAAATAAAGGAAGGTAATGGGGAAATACTCAAGCGAGAAGATATTCCATTATTGAACTATCAAATTCGCCTTCGGAATGGTGAGGTTGTATTCGATAAAGTAGATTTAAAAAGAGCGATTCGAGGATTCAAAGAAGGTCTAGTAGGGCGAAAAATTGGGGAAAAAGGCATTCTATACATTCATCCAGAGTGGGGATATCAAGATTTTTTTATGACACCTTATGCAGATAAACTTCTGGAAGTTAATTTTGAAGTGATGGGGTTAATTGAGTAATCTACAAGAAGTAAAAGAGGAATTAGTATATCAAGCTTTTGCTTGTCAAATAACTAATGGCGTGTTTTATTTTTACTTTTATTGATCGATTTGTATAATTTACGCTTTAATTCTAAAGCTTAAAGGATAAAATGAATCATTTTATGAATCTATCAATTGCTGTATTTCCCTCATTAATTCCTCTAACCTCAAATGGGATTTTTGCATGGCGCTTGCGTTTTCAAGAAGATACAAGAGTTCTACCCACAAATAAAAGACAATCTTTAGAAGCAAAAGTACAAGCATTAGCAGATAAATTAAAAATCACAAAAAATTTAGAAATTGTTGAAATAAGAGGTTTAGGGAATATTGCTCAGGCAATGGGAAATACAATTTTTCCAGGAAAAGCAGGAATCGCAATTGATCCAGAGGCTTTTGCTTATATGAGTGAATACACTCAGGAATTTATTCTTGCGCATGAAATTTCCCATATAAAACATAATGATACTCTTACCCTTTTTTTGGCTCAGGGATTCGTTGGTATCATCACAACTCTTGCTTTAGCTAAATTATTTCCTGCAACAGCCAAAATTTCTCTTAAGTCTTTTTTTTCACCTGCTTCTTCCTTAGGAATGATCACTGGAATTGCAGGGCTAGCCCTATTCTCCCATTGGAGAGAAAAACAGGCAGATAAAACAGCTTTTTCTATTTGCTCCGATCAAGCAAGGTATGCTGCAATCAAGTTTTTTAAAGAGATGCAAGAGGGCAATCTTTATGATAGAAATTGTGATGATGATTCACAGCTGACTTCATTGTTTGTAAAAATACTGATCTCTCCCGAAGGGGATAATCGCTTGGATTTTTTTCATCCCTCGCTTCAATCTAGAATTGACTGTTTAAATGACCTTATTCCCATTTAATATGAAGTGGGCCAATTTGTAATGCTACTATCTCTGACTTGAAGATGTTTAATTATTTCATTTCACATTCAACACCACCACGCCATGTAACTGATCTCCCTGCTTTGAAATGGAGCATTATTTTTTTTGTCTTCTATTTTGAAAGATGCCAAGAAAAAGATAATTATTTAGCTTTTATGATTTTCCAGGCATTGGCAACATATAAGAAAAACGAGTTCAATTGAATCAACCGAGGCTCCGCACATGACAAATTAAAGGCTGTGGATCCAGAATAGCACGTTTGTCATGCTTTACAAGCTTTCGATGAAAGCACAAAAGCGATAGCGTAAAGGTCATGAGTTGATTAGCAAACTAATTTTAGGTGTGCAATTTAAAGATGGGGAACAAGTCTTTAATATAAAAATACAGTTTAATTTTCAAAAAGTTGGATGTTTTATTAGATGTTCAAAACACAGCTTTTGACAATATTTCTGAAAAGTGATCGATACCTTTAACTAACTCACCTTTAATATGAAGAGGAGTAAACAAATTATTTCATTTTTATTGAGTAGGTCTTTTCCTCGATGGTCTCGTCAAGAAGAAGTACTTGTCCAGTATCTTATTCGATTCTTCGAATTTTGGTTTAATGTGCTTTCAAAGAAAGAGAAAAATCTAGTGATTTTGTCATAGTTAATCACCATCAAATAGATCCAAAAGACTTGTTGCTACGGTTTGAATAAGATTTTACTTTAATGCGATAAGTTTTATCAAACTATTTTTGCTCGTCTGTGTAGAGAAAGTCGGTTATGAAGAACATTGAGATCGCATCCTTACTATCTTTTTTGCAGAAAGAAAATGACTTAAAAAAATATTTACTATCTATCCGATATTAGATAAAAGATGTTTTTACAAAGGAGATAGCATGATGAAGTCTTTTTTTTATGTGTTTTTAAGCTGTATAACAGCTTGTTTTTTTCTGATACATCCTATCACAATTCAGGCTAATGAATCTCATAATGAGGACAAATACACAGAAGTTTATGAAGAGGATTCGGACGAGGATGTTTGCGATAATACTTGCGAACTTCCAAGAACAAACATTAAAAAATATTTGCTTAGTGCTGCTCTTTTAGCTGCAGCGACTGGTGTTGGTACATATTACATTGGCAGAGATAGTAAAGATCCCGATATAAAAGTAGTTAAACCCGTAAATCCTGTTTGTCCTGACTGTCCAACGGATTGTGCGTGTCCAAGTTGTCCGGATTGTCCTACCTGTCCTCCCGAAAGACTTGATGATCTGCTGAGAGTCCGCTTTATTTTCCTTGGCGATACGATTGGCAACAATACAATTGAGATATCTTTTGCTTTTGTTGATCCGAACGGAAACTATTATAATAATAGTGTCACATTGGTTCCTAATCAAGCTACCGTGACTGTTTCTACACGGCTATTTCCGTTAGCAGGGATTTGGAGAATTATTATTATCGGAATAAATGGGCAATCGCCTGTTTCTCAACCGGTGCTTAATATAAACGTTTCTACAGATACTCTCGGAACTCTTGTCGATCAGGTATTTAATACAATAAATCCCGGAAACACAAGGACTATTAATTTTACAATTCCTTAGCCATAATAGGAGCTTGAATGAAAAATTTTTTTCCACTTTTAAAAGGACTATTTTTTTCTAGTTTACTACGCCTATACCCTTTTGCTATTTTTTTTGTGACTTGTCCATGTCCGACATGTCCAACGTGTCCTGGTACTGCAGTATATATATGAACCATTGCTGTTGAAGTAACGTTAGTATCCGACCCTGATGTTATATACAACTAATGGGAGTATCGCAACCGCGATACTATCTGCAGGAAATTCGACAACTCTCTCTTATGGGTCTAGTACATTTCCGCAGGGAGAGTGTGAAATTATTGCAACACCGATTAATGCGACGACAGGATCTGCGGTACTAGACTATGTCGTTCATCTGGATAATGGAGTCTCTTATTCATTTCCTGATGTTACGTTAGCAGTTGGGGCATCCTCTTTCACAGGTTTTCATGTTCCGTGATTAAAGGATATAAGCCATAGGCTTCTTAAAGTTGTGTGAGATGAAAAAAACGCGCGCATCTCTAAAATGTTTTTTATGATAAAAACTAAATGAGATTGTGCTCATGAAGTATTCTCACTTTTCTTCAGAAAAAATGTCATCAATAAATGAACAAAATAATCCTTTCGAAGAAATTTCTCGCAAAGCGAATCAGGAATTGTTGCAATAAGCTATTGAACTTAAAGTACAAGGGGAATTTAGCTCTCTTAAGAGCCCTAGAGGCAATTTTGGGAGAAACTGCTAAGGACTATCGCCTACAAACATCTTTATATCATTTGGCTCAAAAGTAATTTGTTCACAAAAAGTACGTTTGGATATGGGCTGATCAGATTTATTTTAACATTCGTTTAGAAGATGATCAACCCCATTCTGTTTTTTTAGAGCATGGAAGTAAAGAACTTATCATAATTCATGTAGGGCATCGAGGTCAAAGCTTGCTCTTGGAGGTGCACTTGATTTTTGAGCAGTTTAAAGATGGGAAGATGTTTTTTGTGTAGAGAAGTAGGTTATGAAAGAAGAAGATCACATCTTTACTATCTTTTTTACGGAGAGAAAGTGGCTTAAAAAAAAACATGAATATTTTTTAAAAAAACATTTACTCTCTATTCAATATTGGATAAAAGATGTTTTTACAAAGGAGCTTGCATGATGAAGTCTTTTTTTTATGTGTTTTTAAGTTGCATGACAGCTTGTTTTTTTCTGATACATCCTATCAGAATTCAAGCTAATGAATCTCATAACGATGTCATGTACACGGAAGTTTATGAAGAGGATTCGGATGAGAATATTTGCGATAATTCCTGCAAACGTCCAAGAACAAACATCAAAAACTATTTGCTTAGTGCGGCTCTTTTAGTTGCCGCGACAGGTGTTGGCAGTTATTACATTGGCAAAGATAGTAAAGATCCCGAAATAAAAGTGGTTAAACCTGTAAATCCTGTTTGTCCCGAATGTCCAACGGATTGTGCGTGTCCCACTTGTCCGGCCTGCCCTACTTGTCCTCCTGACACTCTCGATGATGAGCTGAGAATCCAGTTTATTTTCCTTGGAGATACGATTGGTAGCAATACAATTGAGATATCTTATGCTTTTGTTGATCCGAACGGAAACTATTATAACAATAGTGTTACATTGACTCCCTCTCAAGCAACCTTGGATATTTCTACGCGGCTATTTCCACTAACAGGGATTTGGAGAATTATTATTATTGGAATAAACGGGCAATCGCCAGTTTCTCAACCGGTTGTTAGAGTAAGCGTCTCCACAGCCAATCTTGGAACTCTTGTCGATCAGGTATTTAATACAATAAATCCCGGAAACACAAGGACTATTAATTTTACAATTCCTTAGACAATAATGGGAGCTTTAATGAAAAATTTTTTTTCACTTTTACAAGGTCTATTTTTTTATAGTTTGCTAAGCTTATACCCTTTTGCAATTTTTTCTGTGACTTGTCCATGTCCAACTTGTCCGACATGTCCAACATGTCCAACGTGTCCTGGTACAGTGGTATATTTAGGAAGTATTGCTGTTGAAGTGACGTTAGTATCGGGCCCTGATGTTTCAGTTTCCTTATATACAACTAATGGGAGTATCGCAACCGCAATACTATCTGCAGGAAATTCGACAACACTCTCTTTTGGGTCTAGTACATTTCCGCAGGGCGAGTGTGAAATTATTGCAACACCCATTAATGCTGTGACTGGATCCGCGGTACTAGACTATGTGGTTCACCTGGATAATGGAGTCACTTATTCATTTCCTGGTGTTACGGTAGCAGTTGGGACATCTTCTTTCACAGGTTTTCATGTTCCGTGATTAAAGGATCTAAGCCATAGGCTTCTTTAAAGGATCATTTCGGTTTTATGAAATCGGAGATGTGATCGAAAGTTGTGTATGAGATAAAAAAAAAGAGAGCGCATCCTTAAAACGTTTTTTACGACAAAAACTAAATAGGAATGCGCTCATGAAAGATTTTCGCTTTTCTTCAGAGAAATCGCTGCAAGAAATGGTTACATACCAGAAAAAATACTCAAATAGGTCTTAACCTTTGTCAGGTTAGAGTAAGACATAGAGACGATGGCTAGTTCACAGGTACGATTCTGCTACCTTGAGACAATTTTGGGAAAAACTGCTAAGGACTATTACCTACAAACATCGTTATATCAAAATTGGCTTAAAAGTGTTTTATCCACAAAAAGGATGTTTAGATGGGCGATGAGATTATTTTAATATTCGTTTAGAAGACGATGAACTCCTGCGTTCTGGTTCTAGTCTTTTTTTAGAGCATGGAAGTAAAGAGCTTATCATGAATCATGATGAGTATTGAGGCCCTCAAAGATGGGGACTGAGCTTGCTATTGAAGATGGTGGTGCTGGGCCACAAATAGCTAATATTTCGGATATGATGCCAAAAAAGCGTTCAAAAGTATTCCAAAGAAATTATGCATGGTTCCAAGAAAAATGGATGGATTAAAAATATTTTGAGAAGTTGTTTGGGATGTATGAAACAAAAAGTCTATGCGAATGATTAAAAAGGACAAAAATCAATTATTAGCTTTTATGGTTTCTCACGTATGCATTGGCAATATATAAGAACAACGAATCCAATCGAATCATAGGCATTGCACACGACAAACTAAAGGTTGTGGATCTAGAACAGCTACACTTGTCATTGTTTATAAGCTTTCGATGGAAGCCCAAAAATGATGACGATAATTAGGTCATGAGTCAAATGGCAAACTGATTTGGGAGTGAAGTTTAATATGGGAAGATGTCTTTCGTGTAAGAGAAGTAGGGTATGAAAGAAGAAGGCTGCATTTTTAATATCTTTTTTACAGAGGGTAAATTTCTTAAAAAACATAAATTTTTTTTAAAAAATATTTACTTCCTGTTCGATATTGGATAAAAGATGTTTTTACAAAGGAGCTTGCATGATGAAGTCTTTTTTTTATGTGTATTTAAGTTGTATGACAGCTTGTTTTTTTCTGATACATCCTATCACAATTCAGGCTAATGAATTTCATAACGATGATGCGTACACAGAAGCTTATGAAGAGGATTCGGATAAGGATATTTGTGATAATTCTTGCGAACGTCCAAAGACAAATATCAAAAAATATTTGCTTAGTGCGGTTCTCTTAGCTGCCGCGACTGGTGCTGGTACTTATTACATTGGCAGAGATAGTAAAGATCCCGAAATAAAAGTAGTTAAACCTGTAAATCCTGTTTGTCCCGAATGTCCAACGGATTGTGCGTGTCCAACTTGTCCGGATTGTCCTACCTGTCCTCCTGACAATCTTGACGATGACCTGAGAATCCAGTTTTTTTTCCATGGAGATACGATTGGTAGCAATACAATTGAGTTGACCTATGCTTTTGTGGACCCAAATGGAAACTATTATAATAGTAGTATTACATTGCCTCCTAATGGAGCTGGCGTGTATGTTTATACTCAGCTATTTCCGTTAACAGGGATTTGGAGAATTATTATTATTGGAATAAATGGGCAATCGCCAGTTTCTCAATCAGTGGTTAGAGTAAACGTTTCCACGGTCAATCTTGGAACTCTTGTGGATCAGGTATTTAATACATTAAATCCAGGAAATACAGAGTCCGTTAATTTTACAATTCCTTAGTCAATAATGGGAGCTTTGATGAAATATTTTTTTTCACTTTTTCAAGGTCTATTTTTTTCTAGCTTACTAAGCTTATACCCCTTTGCAATTTTTTCTGTGACTTGTCCATGTCCAACGTGTCCAAATTGTCCGACATGTCCAACGTGTCCTAGTACAGTGGTATATTTAGGAAGTATTGCTGTTGAAGTAACGTTAGTATCGGGCCCTGATGTTTCAGTTTCCTTATATACGACCAATGGGAGTATCGCAACCGCAATACTATCTGCAGGAAATTCGACAACACTCTCTTTTGGGTCTAGTACATTTCCGCAGGGCGAGTGTGAAATTATTGCAACACCCATTAATGCGACGACAGGATCTGCGGTACTAGACTATGTAGTTCATCTGGATAATGGAGTCTCTTATTCATTTCCTGGTGTTACGGTAACAGTTGGGACATCCTCTTTCACAGGTTTTCATGTTCCGTGATTAAAGGATCTAAGCCATAGGCCTCTTTCAAGGGGCATTCTGGTTTTATGAAATCGATTTGAGAAAGATGTAAACTATTCGAGAATAAAGAAGCTCTTTTGAGCCTCTTTATTCTGATGTCCTGAAGGGAAGGGTCTAACATAAGACCTCGACCATTATTGACGGTTTAATCGAAGATTGACAGGATCTGTTTCAAAATTGGAACGGAAAGGGTTAATGTCTAAGCCCCCACGTCGCACGTAGCGGGCATAAACTGTTAATTTTTCAGGCTTACAATAAGTTGAAATATCGTAAAAAATCTTTTCTACGCAGTCTTCATGGAACCCGGAGTGGTTGCGGTAAGAAATGATGTATTTCAAAAGACCTTCATGTGCAATTTTATGACCCGCATAACGGATGTAAATCGTGCCCCAATCGGGTTGTCCTGTTGCTAAGCAATTCGACTTGAGCAACTCGCTATAAATAGATTCCTCAACATAATCAGAGCTGGTTGATAAAAATTCGGGTGAGACGTGATAAGCATTTGTTTCGATATCCAAAAAATCTAGGCATGTTCCCGAAAATTCACGCATGGGTTGCTTTTTAAAATCAGCCGAAGAATATAGTTCAACTGTTACAGGGCCTAAAGAAACCTGAGAAAGATCTCGTTCCAGAATCTCATTCAACTCTGCTAAAGAGCCTATTTTTGTTTGGTTGAAAGAATTTAAATATAATTTAAATGATTTAGATTCGACAATATTTGGATTGTCATAAGGGAAGTGAAACTCAGCGAAAGCAATTTGTGGTTTCCCTCTTTGATCAAGCCAGGATAGTTCATAAGAATTCCAAATATCGAGTCCTGTAAAAGGAAGCGAAGTGAGGCCTATTTTATTTCGAGCCATCGTTCGAGGAATTGGAAACAACAATTCGGGAGAATATGTTGTGATATAAGTTGTTTGTTTTCCTAAAGGAGATTGATCTAACATAAAAATCCTAATGAATTAATTTTTAAGTTAGATTATCAAACAGAAAGATTTAGGTAAAGTTATGGATTTTTAGTTGATCCATCAGCTTCTAAATATTCAAACTTTCTTAAAGTTTGATAATGATAGGATTTTGCTTGATCTCCGGAACAGTGATAAAACAATGCGAGTTCACGAAATAGAAGCCTTTTTTCAAATAAAAATGCACGTTGAAACCACGGTTGCTTTTCACCAGCTTTTCCCCGCAGATAATGCATAAATAGGGACCATGTTCGTGGATAAGGGACTTCAAGATTGACTGAGAAATGCGCAAAGGCGATTTCTTTTCCTTCTGTCGCGTACAACCAACAGCCATATAAAAAGTGTAAAATGCTTTTATCTTGAGTCAGCGTGTCCATTGAAAACTGATGTAAGAGCTCTCCCGATTTTTTCCATTCGCTGATATACAAATAATAAGAAATTTCGATGCATTTAAAACGAAAATTTCCAGCTTCAGAAAGAGGATATTGATGGGCTTTTTCTTGTAAAAGAGGAATAAGGTCAAGTTGTTGTTCATCAATAGCATTAATCATAAAATAATTCAGCATCCGCTCGTCATCAAGAGTGATGTGTGATTTTTTTAACGATTCAAGAAAAACTGTTACTCCTTTTTTTAATCCTTCTTTTTTGAAAAGGACTCCAAATTTTAAAACGCGCAGTGTGGCGGGAAAGTCAAAGCAGGTGTATTCGAGAAGATCTCGACTTTCGATTTGCGCTATTTTTTGTGAGACAAGTTCCCAAGCACCAAGTTCAAGTAGGATATATAGAGCATTTCCAATTGTTTCGACTGGAAATGGTCGAAAAACAAGAAGATCATCAATAATTTCCAGCAGGACAAAGGGTTTTGCTAGCCAAAAGGCAATTTGCATGGAAAAGGAGTGCAAAGATATTTGAGGAATTGTTTCAAAGTGTTTCTCCGGAAACACAAAGGGCAATGGTTCCCAATGCTTTTGTAAACTTTGAAACAATTTTTTAGTGTTTGCATTTTCAACGACTTTGGGAAGATGGCTCGTGACTAATAGGATAAACTGATAAGTAGCTTTACGGTGGTATCTGGAGCACTCATGCATCCGATATACGATATGTTCTTGTAAAAGAGGGAGAAGGGGGTGATGAGGATAACGTCTAATGGCTAGCTCGTAGCATTTGACTTCTTCATCGTAGTCGTGTTGGGCTTGATAAACAAGAGCCTTTCCCAAATATTCCAAAGGAGCTCCTGGAGTATGTCGGAGCTTTTGAAATTCATCTAAAGCGGCATCATATGTTTGATTTTTTTCTATAGGATCGGTCAAAGAGTTAGCTTGTTCCAATAAGGTAATGCCGGCCCGGAACATGGCCTCTCTTCCTTCGGCTCTTCCTGGAAAGGAATAACCGATACGGCGATATTCGGTTAAAGCTGCAGAGTAATTTTTATGTGCCAAAAAAGCATCGGGAACAACAAGGCAATTGACCATGATGTTTTGATTTCCGACGTGGACATAAAAATCTTTGATTTCGAAATCTGCATCGCGTGAAAGCAGGCCGATGTGTGTTCCTGTTAAGGGGAGATGGCCGATGTAAGAAAACTGCAGAATATCATTGATGTAGAAATAAATGTTATTATCAATTTTTTCTATGCAGATGTGATACCAAATATTCCGATATAAAAAAGTTCCGGGAGAACTAATGACTTCTACTGTTGATCGCAAAAGTTTGGTAGATTTATTGGTATCTGTTCCTATCCAAAGACAGTAGCCGTCATTCAAATTTTGCCTTTCAGCGGCTTCAGGAATACTTAAAAGAAATCCTAAACCATGTCCTTGCTCCCCAATTCGGACGTCTGCCTCAAGTTTAATGTTCCCTGTAAAAGAGGACTTGGAAATCATGAGGCTGACCCAATCAGAAATTTCTGTTGTACGTGTAATGGCCATATGCTCTGCAATCAACACATTTTCCTGAAATTCCCAATCATCTTTGCATGCAATGTCCAGTTCTGAAATAAGAAACCATTCTGAACGACCTTCAATGTAGTTTTCCAAATCCCGAATCAACTCGTCGACTGTTTGATAGCGTTGGTCTACTTGAGTCGCCAGACAGCTCGTGGCGATTTTTGAAAGAATGAGAGGAACATCGCGATAGGGGGCCATTTCCATCGGATCAATCAGCACCTCTTCATCCATTTTTTTGCGATATTCTTTAAGCGTTGTACGTCTAAAGGGTGGATAGAGTGTCAAAAGCTGGTAAAGAATCACTCCCAAAGAGTAAATATCAGTTTGAACAGTCGCTTCACCACCCTTGGCCCTTTCAGGAGCCATATAGGAAACCGTTCCTACGACTTTCCCCACTTTAGTGAGAGAATGAGAGGTCATTATTTTTTCATTCTCAATCTCATCATCTTCCGGGTGACGGATGATTTTGGCTAGTCCCCAGTCCAAGATAACGACCTGGCCATACTGTCCCACAATAATATTTTCTGGTTTGAGGTCTCGATGCAAAACCCCTTTGGCGTGTGCATACGCGACAGCTTGGCAAACACTAATGAAAATGCGGATTAAAGAGGAGATGCTACCTTGCTCTGCTTTTTCGCCTCTTTTTTCTTGTTCACGCGCTGTTCTTAAAATTTGCTTAAGGGTATTGCCTTCTACAAACGGCATTGTGTAATAGGTTGGGGCATCTTTGGCTTGAATCGTATAAATTGGAATGATGGCCGGATGGGTAAGCTGGCTGGTAATTCGAGCTTCCTTTAAAAACCTGCGTGTAATTGGTGCGCAGTCCGCTAGGTCTTCTCGAATCTTTTTTAATGCGATTTTTCTGCCACAAGAAGTGTCGTAAGCTAACAAGACTTCGCCCATTCCTCCTTTTCCAATAGGATCTAAAACTTGATAGGGACCGATGGAATATTTGACAGATTCTTTTGAGGGAATATCTTCTGAGATGAGAGGAATGAGTTCTTCTTCTTCTTTTTGAGGGACTTCTCCTTGTAAAGAGTGCCCGCAAAAGGGACAAAAACTGGCCTGACGATCTTTTTCAGAACGGTATAAAAAAAATCGGGAGTGACAACTGGGACAATGCATCAGATATTACAAGTAGTGGGTTAAAGTCTATTCGCCTGTTTTAATTTTTTCCTTAAAAGTCGGGCTTGAATGGATGCGTTTTGCACAATGCAAGGATGTCCTAATTCTTGTTCAAAATACACACCATTACTTGAGCTGTAAGAGGCAACCATTTGATTGAAGAGAGCATTTAGCCCGTGTTCATCTCTTTCTGGCAAAGTATAGCGGAATCCACAGTGCATAAATTCAAAATAATCATCCTTCCACGCGGCTTTTGCTAAACGCAAGGCTTCCGGAACATTCTGGGCTTCAACTTCTGTGGTTGCTTCTTCTCCATCAGCTTTTTCCTCAAACCAAATGTATCGGTGTTCTTCCACTTTGCGTAGAAAAAGATATTGGGGTGGAGTTGGCTTTTTGCAAAAGCCAACATGAATAAGCGGGTAATTATTTGTCATCGAGTTTCTCTTTTTCAATTTCAGCTTTAATCTCTTTTTTTATCTCTTTTTTGAGCGTATATGGATCAACGACTTCTTCCGGAGATTCAGCAAAATAATACTCACGTAAAACTAAATAAATACCCCCAATAACAAATAAAATGGGCATTAAGGTGGACCAGCTGATTTCAAATGCCGTGGCGAGAAACAATCCTAAAAGAATGAATGACGAAACAGCTAAATCAAAAATGCGACCTGTTAAATATTGTCTTAAAGCTAGCGATGCCCAGATAGCGAGAAGAATACCAGGCCACCACCTCTCAGATGAATACAATAAAATCCCTAAACAAATTAAAAAGATGCCATTTGAAATTGCATCCGCTTTTCCCTTTGATAAAAGTGGTTCTGCCATAAGATTGCTCCTGTGAAAAGATTTTTCTATTTTCTTTCACTAAAAAACTATGTGCTTATCCTGTCAACTTTTTAAGAAGGTTTGGAACTGGATTGTTTTTTTAATTCTTTAACCTCAGATAGCGTTAAGCAGCGGGCACAGCCAGGTGGCATTTCGCTTTCAGGAATTTTTGATCTTTTATTTGATCTTCTAATCGTTAGTTTGTTTGGGCACGGATTTGGAACAATAGCATAATGATGACTCGGTGTTGATCTTGGTACTGATAAAGGGTCTGATTGCATTCTTGTCTCCTCATATGCAGGATAACAATCCACACTCCCATATTTGACGTATTTTTTTCAAACTAAAAGAGCTATGTTCAATCGAGTTAAAATTTTCTCCATTAATAGGGAAAAATTTGACAGCAAAGAATGCTTTCGTTTAAGCCTAAGAAAAAACAAAATATTTAATAGCGAGAAGCAACGATGACGGAACAATCTTCAGAATTCTCTGTAGAGACTCTTCAAAATGGACGACCTCTTAATCCTTTAGATCCTGAAGAGGTAAGAAAAATTCATGCTTATTGGAGAGCTGCGAATTATCTATCCGTCGGACAAATTTATCTTCTCGACAACCCCTTGCTCAGGCGACCGTTAAAAGCTGAAGACGTGAAACCGAGGCTTTTAGGTCACTGGGGAACCACCCCGGGCTTGAACTTTATTTATGCGCACATGAATAGAGTAATCAAAATGTATGATTTGGATGTCATTTATTTGGCCGGGCCTGGTCACGGAGGGCCGGGTTTGGTTGCAAACGTTTACTTAGAAGGCACATATAGTGAAGTTTATCCCAATGTAACGCAAGATGAAGCAGGCTTAAAAAAATTATTTAAGCAATTTTCTTTTCCAGGTGGAATTCCTAGCCACGTCGCCCCCGAAACTCCAGGGTCTATTCATGAGGGTGGGGAATTGGGTTATGTCATGACGCATGCCTTTGGGGCGGTTTTTGATAATCCTGATTTAATCGCTTGCTGCGTCATTGGAGATGGAGAAGCTGAAACAGGACCTCTAGCTGCTAGTTGGCACTCCAATAAATTTCTGAACCCTATCCATGATGGGGCCGTTTTACCGATTTTACATTTGAATGGATACAAGATCGCTAATCCAACCATTCTAAACCGAATAAGCCGTGAAGAACTGCAGAGTCTTTTAATTGGCTACGGATATAAGCCTTATTTTGTAGAAGGTTCGGAGCCGGAACACATGCACCAATTAATGGCTGCAACGCTTGAGCTGGTGATTGAAGAAATTAAAAGCATTCAGCAAGATGCGCGAGAAAATGGATTTAAAGAGCGCCCTCTATGGCCAATGATTGTTTTGGCGTCTCCAAAAGGTTGGACAGGACCGAAAGAGATTGATGGGAAAAAAGTAGAGGGGTACTGGCGTTCCCACCAAGTTCCTTTTGCCGAAATAGCAGAAAATCCGAGTCATTTGCTGCGGTTGGAAGAATGGTTAAAGAGCTATAAGCCGGAAGAGCTTTTCGATGAAAAGGGGCACTTTCTCGCAGAGTATGCAGCACTTGCCCCAAAAGGAAAGAGGCGAATGGGGGCAAATCCGCACGCCAATGGCGGCGAATTACTAAGGGATCTTCGCATTCCAGATTTTAATGACTATGCACTTGATATTCCTGCACCAGGAGTTGTTGTTGCCGAATCTGCCCGAATTATGGGAAATTTTCTCCGCGACGTGATGAAAGCCAATTTAGATCAAAGAAATTTTCGCATTATGGGGCCTGATGAAACAGCTTCCAACCGCTGGAGTGCTCTGTTTGAAGCGACTAATCGGATGTTTACAGCAGAGATTCTTTCCTACGATGATCATCTTTCTCCAGATGGGCGCGTTATGGAAGTCCTCAGTGAACACCTATGTCAAGGATGGCTTGAGGGGTATTTATTGACGGGAAGGCATGGATTTTTTTCCTGCTATGAAGCATTTATACATGTGGTAGATTCCATGTTCAACCAACATGCAAAATGGTTAAAAACAATTCGTCATATCCCTTGGAGACGTCCGATTGCTTCACTAAATTATTTTCTGACTTCGCACGTTTGGCGACAGGATCACAATGGGTTCTCCCACCAAGATCCCGGTTTTATCGATCACGTGGTCAACAAAAAAGCGGAAGTTATCCGCGTTTACTTACCGCCCGATGCCAATACACTTCTATCTGTCACAAATCATTGTTTACAGAGTCGTAATTATGTCAATGTAATCATCGCAGGAAAGCAACCAGCATTGCATTATTTAACAATGGATGAAGCGATTAAGCATTGTTCTAAAGGAATTGGAATTTGGAAATGGGCGAGTAACGACTATGGGGAAGAGCCTGATGTGATCATGGCTTCTTGTGGAGATATTCCGACTCTCGAAACTTTGGCTGCGATCGACTTATTGCGCAAGCACATTCCAGATATTAAAATTAGAATGATCAATGTTGTGGATTTAATGGTTTTACAGCCCCATACAGAGCACCCACATGGCTTAACTGATCTTGAGTATGACGATTTGTTTACTCTCGATAAACCGATTGTGTTTGCTTTTCATGGCTATCCGTGGTTGATTCACCGATTGACCTATCGTCGTGCGAGTCATGACAATCTACATGTGCGGGGCTATAAAGAGGAAGGTACTACGACGACACCTTTTGATATGGTGGTATTAAATGATCTTGATCGCTTTCACCTCATGTTGGATGTTGTAGAGCGGATCCCTCGCTTCAGCAAAATGCGCGCCTATATCAGAGAGTTTGTCGAAGGGAAGCTGATTGATCACACGCATTACATTCGACGTGTGGGGGATGACATGCCAGAAATTCGAGACTGGAAATGGCCTTATGGATACTCATCAGTTGTAAATAAATGAAAAAAGAATGAACTTGAGCCAGACTAGGGGGCATGCATGGATTTTCGATCATTGATGCGAAGTTATAACCTGGATGAAGTAGATAAAAAATTGGGAGAAAGGTTTTGGCATCCCGTTGAAGTGGCTCATCTCAACAATTGGGTGTTAAAAGCAACGGCTATTAAAGGTGAATTCCCTTGGCAATCCAATGAAGATGACGAACTTTTTTGGGTATATAAGGGAGAGATGTTGCTTGAAACAGAATCTAGTATGCTCTCTTTAAAAGAGGGGGAAGGGACTGTGATTCCAAAAGGCATTAGGCATAAACAAAGGGCTTCTGACAGAGCTGTGGTATTACATTTAGAGCCTGCATAACTATTTTAGAGGTGTTTTTCCCGTAAGTACATTGCAGGACTGTATTCCCCGATCAATGTACGATTCCACCAAGATCCATTTCTTTTCCTCTCTTCATAACTCGTAAAGGTATAGTCATAAATGACTGAACGAATGTAACGAGGAGGAGCGGATGGGAATGGATTTTTACGTAAAAGGGCTAAGACATCTGGTGTTCCCTTTAACAAGTGAACTAAGAAATTTTTAAACCAAGGCTCTGCTTCATATTCTGTAAAAGGCAAAAACCAGGCCTGCCAATCAATGCGCGGTTGGTAGGGGGAAATGCGGCGAGGGCGTCGCGAAATTTCCGAAGGTTTATACCGAAAAAGATATTCTTCCCAATGTTCACCATCTAGGCTTCCTTCAATCACAATTTCGTATCGCTGAGTTGTCATAACAGCAAAAATTCCGTAGCGATTGGCCAAATGTAAGGGGGCAATGCGGTGAAAAAATTTTTCCAGAACAATTTCTGGAAAAAAAGCATTCCAAAGGCGCAAAAATTGCAAGAGAAGTAAGGCTCCACCGATAATGTTTACCAAAATAACCAAGTACAAAGATGGTTCAACGCTTTCTACAGGGATTTCCCAAACATTTGATAAAACAGCATTATTGATGAGGATAATGCAGAAGACGGCGGTCAGGTGATTAAGAAATGAAAAGTTACCAGTTAACCAAATACCGTATTGGAGAAGTACAAGAATAGCGCAAGTGGTCAGCCTGGCGAAATCTCCCCAAAAAATCCCAAAAGGAGCGATCATTTCAGCAAAAAACATTCCTAAAACAGAGCCTTTTTGAAACCACATGGGGAGTTTATGGGCGTACCAAGCGATTGTATTAGGAAGAGGCTGACTTTGATAGTGATGTGCAATGGCGGTTAAATTTGTCCAAACAGGATCTTTGCTGAGCAATTTAACAGCTCCAGCTTGAAAATGAAACCGAAATAAAAGACAGTTAGCACTTGCCCAAATCAAATAACAGGGCACGATTGTTAAGCTCATGAAATAAGCATGAATCGTGATTTCTAACAAAAAGCCTTCCCATCCAAATGCCAGAAAGTCCTGCCCACCGCCTACAATCGATAGGTACAAAAAATAAAGCAAAATTAATTGGATGGAGGGATACCATCCTAACATTAAAAGAATAGAAGATAGAACGCCTAAAGTTGTGAGGCTCATCAAAGCTGTGTTGCTAGAGTTAAACCAAAAAAGGGTGGGTGCATAATGCAAACGTTTTCTAAGCGGAAATTTCCTAAGAAAATTCAGGTGGTCTTTTAAAGGCAAAATCCCATTTTCTCCGATAAGTCCGCGAATTTGGAACAGAAAAGCACCAAACGCAAAAAAATAAATAAATCCCAATAATCGATAAAAAAGCTGGCAAGCGATGGTGTAGGATTCGGGATAAAACATAGGAAAGCTCAATAAAATATTTGCTTTCTATATAATAAGACCTTGCAAGATAAGGCAAGTGTTTTTCTTGCCTTATCTTCTAAAAATACTTATCTATGTGAGTTGTTGTTGCTCGAACTGCTGGATGAGCTACTTGACGAAGAACTAGAGCTCTGAGGTATCGAGGGGGTTTGGATCTGATAGCTTCGTTGTTGATAGTAATTTTGTTGATAGCCGCTGCCAGGAAAGTAGCTTGGGGGAAGAGCTGGGGCATAAGGTTCATATTCATAATCAACAGACGGAACGCCTGTTTCACTGTAGTAGAAATTGGGATCAGAGTAGTAGCCTGGATTATTTCCCCATGCGCCCCCGCCGTACCAGTATCCGTCATGATTGAAATTATGCCACCCATGATGCCCATGGTGCCATCCATGCTGGCCATGATGCCCATGGTGTCCATGATGATGCCCACCATGATGTCCGTGATGGCCGCCGTGGTGACCGCCATGATGTCCTCCGTGGTGACCGCCACCGTGATGGCCGCCACCATGACCCCCATGTCCTTTGGCAATTGTCCCATCCGTTTCTTCTGCATCAATAGCGGTTGCACTTAGCAATAATAAACAAGCGATGCCACTCATAGTTGAAAAGACAAGATTGCGGATCTTATGCATAAAAGCCTCCCTCTGCCCACAAATCGCGGGTGTTTAGTCTTTTTTTTCTATTATAACATGCAAAATATAATGTAGATATATTTTTTGAATTCGCAATTTAAGTAGCTAATTTTTAATGAGGTGAGTTGTTGTTCGGTGTGACGATGCTTAAGATGACGACTCCGGCTAAAATCAACGCGGTTCCAATAAAATGCCAAACACCAAACATTTCTTTGAAATACCAAATTCCAATGCAAGAAATTCCTAAAATACCAAGTCCAGACCAGATGGCATAGACGATACTCACAGGCAAAACTTTTAACGTTAAAGATAGCAGCCAAAAGGCAAAAAAATAGCCGACAAGCACAATAATGGAAGCGAGCGGTTTCGTGAAGCCATCAGAAACCTTTAATGCACTAGTGGCAATAATTTCTGTGATGATAGCGAGAAAGAGGTATAGATATGGTTGCATATATCCTTTATTTTAATAGTCTAGGGAGATCTGCGGCAAATAGCAATGCAGTGTTACGACACGTTTTTGGTCATTACGTGAAGAAAGATCGATTCCACGCAATAGTTCTTTTATCAAAGGAATTTGTTCTCGTGTGGCCCTACGGCCAGCTTCATAGATCTGTAATTTCATTTTGTCATTAAACGTTCCCATTCCAGACGTTTTAGGGCGAATAATGATATCGGCATGATGCGTGCAAATTTCATTTTGCCAGATAAATGCGATCTCAGCGCTGCGAGTTGCCACTTGAAATAGATTTGAAGGGATTGTTTGTGGCAAAAGTTCGCAAAGATCCACTGCAATCACTAAATCTGCACCGAGATCTCTCGCTACTTTTGCAGGAACTGGATTGACCACTCCTCCATCAATTAAAATGCGCCCTTTGTGTTGGCATGGCACAAACATCAAAGGTATGGAACACGAGGCCTGCACGGCTCTAACTAAATCACCTGATCCTATAGGGACAAGTTCTCCTGAAAAAAGATCGCAAGCGACAATAATCAGAGGAATTTTTAAGTCATCAAAAGTTTTTGCGGCTAAATGCTTGGAAAGGGTACTTTTCATCGAGCGACCTTGTGATAATCCATAGCGGCAATGCCAAAGATCTAGGTCTAGTAAAGAGTCAGTCTTTACATTCCAGACAACTTCTTTAACTTTTTCGATGTCGGGAGAATCTGCATAAAGCGCCCCCACCATGCTTCCTGCGCTACATCCAACAATCAAATCAATAGGTATTCCAGCTGCTTTCAACTCTTCAATGACTCCCACATGCGCCATCCCTCTTACGCCACCACTGCCTAAGACAAGAGCAACGCGGATTTTTTCAGGCAAAGAAATCACGCAGGGAGGATGAGGATTTCCTGGTTCGATATAATGATGCGATGCGCAAGATGAAAGGATAAATATCCATATAAGCGCCAAATAGGAGGACCGGTACAATGCTTTAGATATCATGCTTAGAAAACTAATAAAATTGTTACGACATTAGGTACTGCTCTTAAATCTAAAGGAATGGCTTACAAAATGGAAGCCATTTTGACAAATGATTTTAAGACCTAGGTGCCAAAGTTCAAAAACGATCAAAAAAGGTTAAAAAAGAGCACATGAATGACGATCGAACATGTGCATTTTTTCGCATCCTTGAGAAAAAATAACAAAAATTAATAAAAATAACATTTTCCCTGATTTTGAGCACCATAAACGATTTGAGAAATAGATGAAAGAAGCTTTTACGTAAAATATTAAAAGAGGATTCATTTATTGAATAGGCGGGGTAAATACAGCTAAAAATTCATTTAATGAGAAAAAGGGGTTGCGGAAATAATGTGTCTTTTTGTATTGTCTTAGTTTCTTTCGCAAATAAGCAAGACGCTAACGAGTGAAACGAAAAGCAAAGCC